>QIDJ01000153.1 GCA_003228395.1 Flammeovirgaceae bacterium | reverse complement strand
GGCACTGAATTCGAATTAATTCTCAATAAATCGCGTATAGGCATCCTTGTCTTTAAAAAATATGACTTCCGCATAAGACTGCCCGCCAAGCTGGAAGCCAATGGTTACCTGTGTCATGTTTACATCGGCAACAGGAGTGCCCTTTCTGAAAACGGTTCCTTTGCCGTTTGCCCCGCCAATGCCAATGGCTCCTTTGCCAACCGAAGGGAGAATTGCATATCCATATGCAGTACTAAAATGCTTACTTATATCAGGGTCTTTTTCTTTAAAGAACTTTATCGCTTCATTTGATTTGTCAATGTCATATTTCTGCGAATAACCGGATGAAGTAACGGTGATCAACAGCGCGAAAATCATGGATAGTTTTATCATACAGGTATTGATTGTTTAATTTGTTGTTAATGTGTTTTTTAGCTTACTATTCTTAACGAATATATTGAATATATTTCATCCCTGATGATTCAGGAATTTAATACTCATTCTGCATCATCACATTCATTAAGCTGCCTTTTGAATATTCTGATGGAACCTGAAATACAGATTCCGGTATATTTTGTTCTATTGCTTCTTTTAATTCGGTCTTACTAATTACTTTGCCATATGACCACATGATTTCCTTTATCGGGAAACCGCCATTCTTTAGCATGGATATATATTCCTCCGAGTCCGAATAATTTGCCTCATCATCACTGCTTAATTCTTTAAAAAAGTCCTGAACAACCTGAAAGTCGATTTCATCGTCCAGATTTATATCCGAACAAAGCCAAATCTCTTCTGCCAGTTCACCATTTACGTGAACGGAATGTTTCTTCCCATTGAAGCCGCCAATCATTTCCGGTTCATTTTCATCCTCAATTTCGATTTGCATTGATTCCAAACCCTGTTCACCCTTCATTGCATCCATATTTTTTTTATATTCCTTGTATCCTTCTTCTCCTAATGCTTCGATCATCATTTTTTCAATAAATTTTTCTACTTCAGTTTCAAATTCGGCCTGGCTGCCGCGCCAGTAGGTGTGATTATTATGATTGATATAAGTTAGTTCATTTGTAGTAAAGTCAATAATCACATCAACCATTTGTGAAGATTGCTTCAGCTTTCCATCCTGAATGAACAATACTTCTTCGTAAACTTCACCGTCAGGACCGGTGGTAATCTGAATTATTTTCCATCCAGCCCATACATTACAGTTTACCATTACAATAAGAACAAATACCTGGAGTAGTTTTTTCATGACATTATTTTTTGCGTCAATTTACAGTGTCTCGGGGAATTTTACAAAACACATCACGCAGGATCTGTCTGATCGGCTTTATCCTGACGGTGGCACACCCCGTCTTCACCATACATACAGGTGCAGCCATTTCCGCAAGCACCCGCATGATCGATATGATTTTTTGTACCCAGCCGCCTGGCCAGCAACTGGATCCCTGCCCAGCCGGCGCTTAGCGCTGTTATGGCCAATACGGGGATTATGTATGCAATATATTCCATTTTATCCTGCACTGAATAAACCGGCAAAGCCCATGAAAGCCATGGATAAAATGCCGGCAATAATCAAATTTAACGCGGTTCCTTCAATTAATTTAGGGATATTCAAAATTCGTGTTTCTTCACGTATTCCTGCCAGCAGCACAAGCGCCAGGGTAACACCGCCTCCGGCGCCAAGTGCATAAACCAACCCTTCCACAAAGCCGTACCCCTTGTTGGTGGCAAAAAGGGCCAGACCAAGTATGGCGCAATTGGTAGTGATCAGTGGAAGGAAGATACCCAATGCTCTGAAAAGTTCGGGGCTTAATTTCTTTACCGCCATTTCTACAAACTGAACGGCGCTGGCAATTACAATGATAAAGCTGATCAGACGGAGATAAGGGGCATAGGGCAACACCCAGGTATTGAGCGCATAGGAACAGATCGCCGTAATAATCATTACAAATATATTGGCCAGGCCAAGCCGGAAAGCCGTTTCCAGCCGGGCAGATACCCCGAGAAACGGACATAATCCAAGAAAATAGGAGAGGGTGAAATTATTCACCAGCAACGCCGAAATAAATATCCAGATTAGATTTTCATTTTCCATTTTTCAAAAGCCTTTAAATTTCCTGCGTTTTAGTTTCATTTTGCTTTTTTCTTCGTTGGATAAACCAGTTGAAAAACAATAAAAGAAATCCCAGCGCAAAGAAACCTCCGGGTGGCAGTATCATGATCACCCAGGGTTCAAAATTGTCACCGAACAGTGAAATATTAAACAAAGAGCCGTTGCCAAGCACTTCGCGAATTACGCCAATGCATAACAGAGCAAACGTAAACCCAAGACTCATGCCCAGCCCGTCGGCAAGCGCCAGGCCGACTTTATTTTTACTGGCAAAAGCTTCCTGCCTGCCTAATATCAGGCAATTCACTACAATTAATGCGATAAATGCACCAAGTTCCTTGTGTATCACCGGCGTAATGGCCGCGAGTAAAAAATCAACAACCGTTACGAAAGTGGCAATGATGATGATGAAAGCGGTAATACGTACTTGTTTGGGAATTATGTTTCTGAATAACGAAACAAGCAGGCTGGAAAAAACCAGTACAAATGTAGTGGCCAGTCCCATTGCAAGCGCATTGATTGCCGAATTGGTAACCGCCAGCGCCGGACACATACCCAGCACGGCCACGAAAACCGGATTTTCATTCCATAGCCCTTTCAGGAATTCTTCTGTTGATCTGGGTTTATCATTCATTTCTTCAAATTATTGGTAAGATCCATGTTGTTTTTTCTGAGATATTCCGAAACAGGCAGCTTCCATTCTTTCAGGCTCTTATTCAACAACCTTACTACTGCTTTGGATGATATGGTTGCCCCGGTAATGGTTTCCACTTCATTCGGATTCACCTTTTTGCCCTTTTTCACCGCTAAAATGTCAGGCTCGGTTTCCAATGAAGCAAAATTGGACTGAAAATCCGGGTCTTTGAATATCTTATCACCCAGGCCGGGGGTTTCCTTACTTTCGAGCACTTCAAAGCCTATGATCATATTCTTTGTGGCGTCATATCCGTAAATAGCTCCTATGATATCCTGAAATCCCGGTTCACTACCCGGGATGGCAAAACCGATGAATTTACCCTGATCATCGAAGCCGGCAAATATCTTTTTCGGAGCTTCTCCCTTTTTTTGTTGTTTGCCGGTTACCTCTCCCAATTCAGATTCTTCCATGAGCTCCCCGTCAATCAGTGCCAGCGACTGAAAGGAATGACACCCGGGAAGCACCTTGAAAATAGCCTTTTGCAGTGCAGCAGCCTTGTTGGCTTCGATCATCGGCAGGGTGTACAAGTAAGCGCTGACAAGCAGTATGCCGGACAGAAAACCTGCAATACCCAGCGCAAATATCAGCTTAAGCGAACTCGGTTCTTTTTCATCCGTAAAGTTTGCGGCAGGATCGGTATATTGTTTTTCTTCACTCATTTCGGATGCCCGTAAGTCCTTATTTTTGTAAACCGGTTAATCAGGGGAGTGGCCGCATTCATCATCAAAATCGCGTACATCACCCCCTCGGGCAGTCCGCCCCAGATTCGTATCACTACTACCAAGACACCTATGCCGATGCCAAATATCCAGATACCTTTGGACGTTACCGGCGAGGTAACAAGGTCAGTAGCCATATAAACAGCGCCCAGCAATAACCCGCCCGAAAGGATCATAAAAACAGGTGCGGGATATACCGCGGGGTCAATCAGGTAAAAAACTCCTGACAATAGGGCTACGGTAAGCATGATGGACGCAGGGATTCTCCAGTTGATAATCCGTTTGTAAACCAGATAAAGTCCTGAAAGTATAAGCAGAAGTCCGCATGTTTCGCCCAGCGAACCTCCGGTACTGCCAAGCAGGAGTTCGGATAAACCGGTTCCAACGTGATCGAATTTCATTTGTGCAAGGGGCGTGGCGGAAGTTATGCCGTCAATATTGTTTCCCTGGAAGAATGGTGCGGCCAGATTAGTACCCCGTAATCCAAAAAATCTTCCATCCGGCGGTGACCATGTAGTGATGGCCGTCGGAAAAGCTGCCTGCAGAAAAGCCCTGCCCAGTAAGGCGGGGTTAAATACGTTCTGACCAAGGCCGC
>QIDJ01000023.1 GCA_003228395.1 Flammeovirgaceae bacterium | reverse complement strand
TTGAAAATGCGTTGAAATTGGATAAATTAACATGACCCTTTACAATGAATGCATGACCTTAAAAATTACCTGAATGAAAGCTACACGAAGAAAATTTATCAGCCAGTCTTCGACCGCATTGATCGGACTTGGCGTACTGCCCGGAATGTTTGTCAGAAGCGCCGTCACACCACCCTCAGATATGATGAAAATCGGAGTCATCGGGGCAAATGGAATGGGATGGGCCAATATGCGTTCACTTTTAAATATGGACGATGTGGAGTGTATTGCTATTTGTGATGTGGACCGATCTGTGCCTGAGCGAAGAAAAAAACATTATTCCGATGAAAGAAGCAACCCGGTGCTTTTATACCGCGATTACCGGAAACTACTCGAAAACAAAGAAATCGATGCGGTAATTATCGGCACGCCTGATCACTGGCACTGCAGGATCATGGTGGATGCACTGGACGCAGGAAAACATGTGTATGTAGAAAAACCCCTTGCCAACAGTGTGGAGGAGTGCTATATCATGGAAAAGGCAGCAAAAAAATACAATAAAGTTGTACAGGTAGGCCAATGGCAGCGAAGCGGAACACACTATCAGCATGCCATTGATATTGTGCAATCGGGAGACCTGGGCAAAATCCGCACAGTAAAAGTCTGGGCGTACCAGGGCTGGATGAAACCCATACCCGTAAAACCCGACAGCGCTCCGCCCGAAGGAGTTGACTATAAAATGTGGCTGGGTCCGGCTCCAATGCGACCTTTTAATCCTAACCGGTTTCACTTCAACTTCCGCTGGTACTGGGATTACGCCGGGGGATTGATGACTGACTGGGGTGTACATGAAATTGATATCGCCTTGTATGCCATGCAGGTAAGCGCGCCAAAATCTGTTACGGCCACCGGCGGTAAATTTGCCTATCCTGACGATGCGTCTGAGACACCCGATACCCTGCAAACGGTATTCGAATACGACGGCTTTACCATGCTCTGGGAGCACGCCACCGGTATTAACGGCGGAAACTACGGCCGGACAGAAGGAATCGCCTTTATCGGGAATAACGGTACCCTGGTATTAAACCGGCAGGGGTTTGAGATCATACCCGAAGAAGAAACCCGGGATGGCATACGCCAGTTTAAGATGCCTGATATTCCCGATCAATCCCGGCAGGGCAACTACCTCGACCTGCATACCCGGAATTTCGTGGAGGCTATCCGGAAAAACGATCCTGCGTATGCTAAATGCCCTCCGTCAACAGGAAGTACGGCGGCTATAAACGCCCACATGGGCAACATTGCGTACAGAACAGGAAAGAAAATCCACTGGGATGATGAACGTCATGAATTTAAAGATGACACAGAAGCCACGGGCATGATTTCAGCGAAATATCATAACGGATGGGAACTGCCGAAAATATGATGGTTTGAGTTGATTGGCCTTTGTTTTGAAGCATTACTACAGGAGTGTCTGAAAAATATTTGATTTAATGCCCTGTACCTGTACCTGTCCGGTATGTCCGTTTGGCCAGAGGTTCGAAATTTTATGTAAATACCCGAACGCCACCTTTTTTGTAAATATTGCCGTTTACTTATACTTTTGCATGCCCTTACAATTGCATTGACTACAAGGGATGTTTCTTTATAAGAAAAGGAATTTGATTCATTAAACATGGCCTCATAGTTCAAGGGATAGAATAGGAGTTTCCTAAACTCTAGATCCAGGTTCGAGTCCTGGTGAGGCTACTTTATTTTAATTTAAAATAGCACTATTGGGCATTCTGCTTTCTGTAAGTAGCATTTTTTATGCATATTGCTATTTACAGTGATCATTTTGTAGGCAGCTCGATCAACTTTTCCATTTCTTCTTTTGTAGGTTTATCACCTCGTACAGTCCGGAAAAACACAGGCAGTTTTTCAAGAATGTTTTCCTCGGGTTTTAGATGATCCGGGATAGCTTCCAGCATTGCAAGGTCTTTTAAGGTGGATATTTCTTCATAGCTCAGTTGAAGTGTATCAGCAAGTGACTGCAATACCTCCTGGCTGTTTGGGTGAAAAAAGGTCTTTCCGTGCTCCCCGTCACTCAGTCCGAAGGCCTCGTTTACCATGCATTGAACCTGAGACACAGCGGGCCGGGAATCCAACCTGCAACCTGGCAGGAATCTGTAATTAAATGGACAGATCCTTCGCTCAGGCTCAGGATGACGACGGGGATGTGTAGAGAGTGATTAATTGAGGATTATAGTAAAGCCAGCCTGCCGCAGTAATCTCACGAATTTAACGCTGCTTTAAGTGAAAATAAATCCGCACGCATTACGCCACAGGCAATCATCAGAAGCGCTATGAGCCTCCTTTAGGCTAAATGCGCACGAGTGTAGGGCTTATTACTTAAACTTAAATGGTAATTACTTTATTATCTTTTTCAAAACTCAATGTTCTGCCCCGGTATATAGTTGGGAAAAATTGTCATGTGGATTTTTTTTACTTCGTTAAAGAGCATCTCTCTCAATTGAGATACATTTTCCCTGGTTACCGCCGAAATAAATACCTTTTTTACATTTGACGGAACCGTAATTACGGAAGCCAGGTGTGCCGCGGATGTTCCGTTATCACGTCCGTCGGGTGGCAGCGTATCCGGCAGCTTATCAATTTTATTAAACACCACGATCGTAGGCTTATCCAGCGATTCAAGTTCTTTCAGTGTGTCGTTCACCACTTTTATCTGGTCTTCAAAAGAAGGATGCGAGATGTCCACCACGTGCAGAAGAATATCCGCGTCGCGCACCTCATCCAGGGTGGACTTAAAACTCTCGACCAGGCCATGGGGAAGTTTGCGGATAAATCCCACCGTATCAGTCAGCAAAAAAGGTATCCGGTTGATTACTACTTTCCGGATAGTAGAGTCAACCGTTGCAAACAATTTATCTTCCGCAAACACATCCGATTTTGTCAGTAATTTCATGATAGTGGATTTACCCACATTGGTATAACCCACCAAGGCCACTTTTGCAATATTTCCGCGCGATTTACGTTGCGTAATGGCCTGTTTGTCTATTTTGTCCAGCTTTTTTTTCAGCACGGTTATCTGGTTTCTGATCACACGACGGTCCGTTTCAATTTCCTTTTCGCCGGCGCCTCCGCGTGTGGCCGTGCCTCCGCGCTGCCGTTCCAGGTGTGTCCACAACCGGGTAAGTCGCGGCAGCAGGTACTGGTACCTGGCAAGTTCAACCTGTGTCCGCGCCTGGGCTGTTTTTGCCCTTTTTAAAAATATATCCAGTATGAGCAAGCTCCGGTCATAAATCTTGCAATCCAGCTCTTTTTCCAGATTACGCAACTGGCTGGGAGACAAATCGTCGTCAAAAATAACCATATCCGTTTCCCGGTTTTTTACAAAATTTTTAATCTCGGCCAGCTTTCCCTTTCCCACAAAAGACCTTACATCCGGTGAATGCACTTTCTGGACAAACATCTTCGTGGTTTCTGCACCAATGGTAGTTGCCAGAAATTTCAGTTCTTCCAGGTACTCTTTTGTTTTTTCCGGGCTTTGATGATTAGTAGCCAATGCCACTAATGCAGCCGTTGCTTTCGGGGGCCGGGTAGAATAATATTGTGCCATCAGGTTAATATTCTTACCTGCAAAAGTATTCCATCTGAATATTTATTGTTTTACATTTGCAAAAAGATTGTTTTTGATTTCCAGGGTTACCTGAAAGATTATCAACGTATAAATTCATAATAGACTTTTACAGGCAGATTTTTTTCTACATCTTTAACCCTGCCAATTTTTTAATATGAAGATTGCCATTGTACTCAACACATCCTGGAATATTTACAACTTCCGGTTAGGATTGGTAAAAAAACTGATTGAGGAAGGCCATAGTGTGTATGCCATTGCCCCCCACGATGAATATTCGGAGAAACTCAAGCATATTGGTTGCAGGTATGTTCCTGTCAGAATGGATTCAAGAGGAATAAATCCCCTGAAAGATATTGCCCTGTTGTTTGAGCTTTTTTCCATTTATAAAAAAACAAAACCGGACATAATTCTGCATTATACAATAAAACCGAATATTTACGGGACCATGGCTTCAAGGCTGCTCGGAATACCCGTAATCAATAATGTGTGCG
>QIDJ01000037.1 GCA_003228395.1 Flammeovirgaceae bacterium | reverse complement strand
CTATTCAATCATTCAATCATTCAATCATTATAGCATTCAATCATTTTAGCATTCAATCATTATAGCATTCAGTTAAAAATCCATTCCTCATTAATTCGTAGTAAAGCCACAAATTTATACCAACCGGCAATATAGGAATTTTGAAATCACTTGTCCAAACTGTGATAACCCATATAATTAATAAGGCCTGAATAAATGCGTTTTTCAATATCTTCTGCAATCACTCCACCGGGACAACTTTACTATGTAAAGTGCCTCTTTATAAGTGCTGTTATATATATTTGCCGTTGTTTAAACAGCCAAATAATGAGGGTTGCCGTTTACCGGAAAGAACATTTCAATGCTGCACACAGGCTAAACAATCCGGACTGGTCTGATGAGAAAAATGACCGTGTGTTTGGCAAATGCAATAATCCGGGTTTTCATGGCCACAACTATGAACTTGTAGTTAAACTCACAGGTGAGCCGGACAAAGACACAGGGTACGTTTTTGATATGAAAAAACTTAGCGCACTGATTCGCAAAAGCGTAACCCAACGGTTTGATCATAAAAATCTAAACCTGGACTTAGAGGAATTTAAAAACCTGAATCCAACTGCAGAAAATATTGCAGTTGTTATCTATGACCTGCTGCGGGATAAAATTGCTGATGGTCTTGAATTAAAAATTTACTTATATGAAACCGAAAGAAATTTCGTTGAATACCCCGCATGAGGAATCGGTAAAATCGACGGACAAAACCAAAAACAGAATCTTACCCATCAAACATTTTGATAAAGAAACCGGTGATGCACATGCAAACGCCTCGGTTGAAACCCCGATGCGTATGGATGCTTTTGATATGTCTGATAAAGATAAAATTATTCAGATCGAAAGCCATTTCCGGTCAATCATGGAAGTATTAGGCCTCGACCTGACGGACGACAGTCTGGCCGGTACACCGCAACGTGTTGCTAACATGTTCGTAAAAGAAATTTTCAGCGGACTGAATCCTGCCAACAAACCCCATCCAGCTTTATTTGAAAATAAGTACCATTACAACGAAATGATAGTTGAAAAGAGCATCACTTTCTTTTCAAACTGTGAACATCATTTTGTGCCCATTTATGGCAAAGCGCATGTTGCTTATTTCTCCACCGGAAAAGTAATCGGATTGTCAAAAATTAACCGGATTGTACAATATTATGCCAAACGGCCGCAAGTACAGGAGCGGCTTACTATGCAAATCGCAAATGAAATGCAATCGGTGCTAAAAACCCCGGATGTAGGCGTCATCATTGATGCCACACATCTATGTGTTTCATCGAGAGGAGTTGGTGATACCAACAGTCAGACAGGAACCGCCTATTTTAGCGGAAAATTCAAAGATGAAGTAATTAAAACCGAATTTTTGAACTATATCAACGCAAATACATAATATTAATAAATAAATTATTAAATATAAATGGATATGAAACTGGAAAAAGCAATCAGGCAAAAGAAATTTCAGAGCGAGTTTCAAAAAGCCCTTATTAACATCATTTATACACATAATTATCTGATTAGTAAAATGAATCCCGTTTTTAAGCAATACGGGATCACCCGGCAACAATTCAATGTACTACGGATTTTACGCGGACAACATCCCGAGCCTGCAACCATTAATCTTATAAAAGAACGTATGCTCGACAAAATGTCGGATGCTTCCAGAATTGTGGACCGGTTAAAAAAGAAAAAACTTATTGAAAAGACGCGAAATTCCATTGACAAAAGAGCTGCCGATATCGTCATTTCAAAAAAAGGTCTGGCGTTGCTCAAAACCATGGATCCGGAGTCTGATAAATTTAACAAATTAATTACACTGTCAGACAGGGAAGCGGCAAGCCTGAATAATCTGCTCGATAATCTGCGAGACTGAGTGTATGCTAACTTACCTGCCGCTTATTAATCATTGTGACAAATGCAATCTGATTGCTAATTTCCTTGTTTTTAATGAATTAAAAATCGATTTCCATTTCATTTTTAAATCATACTTGTTCTTCTATCTTTGCACCGTTTTTCTGAAAAGTAGTTTCACTTTAAAATAAATTTATGAATATTTTATTTATCATTCCTGCGTTGGGTATTGTGGGGTTGTTGTTTATGATGGGAAAAGCCATGTGGGTATCCAGGCAGGATCCGGGTGATAAAAATATGGTCGAGCTTGCGGGGTATATCTCGCGGGGAGCTATGGCATTTTTAAGGGCTGAGTGGAAGATGCTTGGTTATTTTGCCGTTATTGCCATGCTTCTGCTGGCCTACTCAGGAACTACTGTTGAAACCTCGCATCCGGTTATTGCGCTTTCCTTTCTAACAGGTGCGGTGTTATCCGCATTTGCCGGTTACGTAGGAATGACCATTGCCACTAAGGCTAATGTGCGAACAACCCAGGCGGCACGTACCAGCCTGGCTAAAGCGCTGCGCGTATCTTTCAATGGAGGAACCGTAATGGGGCTTGGTGTTGCAGGTCTTGCCGTACTGGGCCTTGGAACGCTTTTTATTGTTTTTTATAATGTTTTTGTAGTCAGTGCCGGCGGTTCGGCAAATGGAATTGAAATGGAAAAAACGCTTGAGGTGCTGGCTGGATTTTCACTTGGCGCCGAGAGTATTGCCTTATTTGCCCGTGTGGGAGGTGGAATTTATACGAAAGCAGCAGATGTGGGAGCCGATCTGGTAGGCAAAGTGGAAGCCGGAATACCTGAAGACGATCCAAGGAATCCGGCAACGATTGCCGATAATGTTGGTGACAACGTAGGCGATGTAGCTGGTATGGGCGCCGATCTTTTTGGCTCCTATGTGGCTACAATGCTTGCCACTATGATTCTGGGTCGTGAAATCGCGTCTGATGATGCTTTCGGGGGACTGGCTCCCATTATACTTCCCATGCTCCTCGCCGGTATCGGTATCGTATTTTCGATCGTAGGCACTGTATTCGTAAGGGTAAAAAGTGATGATGGAAATGTGCAGCGGGCAATGAACATTGGAAACTGGTCGGCAATTATTTTTACTGCAATTGCTTCCTACTTTCTGGTAGTAAATCTGCTTCCCGATAATTTGAGCATCAGAGGATATGAATTCAACAACATAGATGTTTTCTGGGCCATTGCAACCGGTCTTGCGGTGGGTGGGTTAATGAGCATTATCGCTGAATATTATACCGCCATGGGCAGTCGACCGGTCAGGAATATTGTACGTGGATCGGTTACCGGACATGCCACTACTATCATTGCCGGTTTGGCAATGGGGATGGAATCAACCGTTTTACCAATCATTGTTTTAGGAAGTGGTATTACGCTTTCGTATTGGTTTGCCGGGCTTTACGGCGTAGCTATTGGCGCCGCAGGAATGATGGCCACCACAGCCATGCAACTTGCTATTGATGCATTTGGCCCGATTGCAGATAATGCAGGAGGTATAGCCGAAATGAGCGGTCTGCCCAAAGAAGTACGACAAAAAACCGACATACTGGATACAGTAGGAAATACAACAGCTGCCACCGGGAAAGGGTTTGCCATTGCTTCAGCCGCATTAACGGCGCTTGCGCTGTTTGCCGCCTTTGTAGGTATCTCAGGAATCGAAACAATTGACCTGTATAAAGCTCCCGTGCTGGCAGGTCTGTTTCTGGGAGCTATGATACCTTTTATATTCAGTTCCCTGGCTATTGCCGCTGTTGGCCGCGCTGCGATGAAAATGGTACAGGAAGTCCGTCGGCAGTTCAGGGAAATTCCCGGTATCATGGAAGGTACCGCCACCCCGGAATATGAAAAATGTGTGGAGATTTCTACAAAAGCCTCTATCAAGCAAATGATGGCGCCGGGAGCAATCGCATTGACAGTACCCCTGATTGTGGGATTTGGTGCCATGAACATGTTTGAAGGGGTGTCCTCCGCGGAAATACTCGGAGGTGTGCTGGCAGGGGTTACCGTTTCGGGCGTGCTCATGGGACTGTTTCAGTCCAATGCAGGTGGCGCCTGGGATAATGCCAAAAAATCAATTGAAAAAGGTGTGGTAATTGACGGCGAAACCTATAATAAAGGTTCCGAAGCACACAAAGCCTCAATCACCGGCGATACCGTCGGCGACCCGCTTAAAGATACATC
>QIDJ01000062.1 GCA_003228395.1 Flammeovirgaceae bacterium | reverse complement strand
AGGCTTCCAACCGGCCTTCTTTGCCGTTAAGCGCCACCCGCCAGCCTTCATACGGAGAATATGTGGTAAGCGAATAATTCAGCACCACGTTGTTTTTATATTTCACCTGGGCCGACATCTTATCATAAATGTTGATTTCTTTTCTATACAAACAATTGTCCCTGATGTACCCGTCGTATTTTTCATTGGCCACATACAGGTCCATCATGTGCCGGTCTTTGGTGATATCCCAGTAAAATTCACATTCCGCTTTATGCGGGCAGGTCCGGCATTTATCGCCCCGGAATGGCCCCTTTGATCCGTAAAATTCGAGGTCGCCGTAGGCAAAAACTTCGTAGGGATCGGAGTTGATCCACCAGTTGAGCAAATCGAAGTGGTGGGTGGCTTTGTGCACCCAAAGCGTTCCTCCCGCCTGCCGCAGCCCGTGCCACCTTCGGAAATAGGATGCGCCGTGATAGGTATTGAGGTACCAGTGAAAATCCACGGACGTCAGCGTTCCGATTATGTTATCGGCCAGCAACGCCTTCACCTTCGTGCTGTAAGGGCTCCACCGGTAATTAAACCCGACAATAAGATTTTTGTTCGATCTCCGTTCGGCATCAACAATATCCTGGCATTTTCGTTCGTCGGTGGTCAGCGGCTTTTCAGTAAGCACGTCGCACCCCATGTCCAGCCCTTTAATAATGAATTCATGATGTGTGGAGTCTTTGGTGGTTACGATAACCAGGTCGGGATTGGTTTGGCTGACCATTTCCTCAAAGTGAAGGAATGTGGGGCTATCTACACCGATATATTTTTTGGCATACGCCAGCCGGCCCGGGTTAATGTCGCACAGGCCGACAAACTCAAGAATATCGGAATATTGCTCTACGAGCCGTTTGCCCCAAAAGCTGATACCTCTTACGCCTGTGCCTACCAATACGACTTTTAACTTTTCGGTTGAACTAAAGGCAAATGAAGGGATCGGGAATGTTGTAGCTGCGGCCAGCATACTTACAGAGGTCAGAAATTTTCTTCTTGAAGGATTCATAACTTATTCATTTTACCGGGTGACATAAAACATATCAGGCGCTGCACTGATGAGCAATGCACTAATATAAGAAAAATGATTTTTGAAAATCAGGCTTACGGGTGATTTATATCATACTTAAATAAACTTCATGATCGTACTTTTGAGTAAGCACAAATCCTGAATTTAAGTTTTAACATATCAGATGAAGAAACTACTATTCGTAACGGCAATTGCACTTTTATTTTATTTCCTGCAAAGCTGCAATGAAGTGATAAAAAACAACATTGATGGTTTTTCCATTTCAGAACAATCCTTTTCTGAAGGATCGGTTAACAGCGTCAGCGAACTGAATGTAGTATTGGAAGGATCGCTTGGTTCTGAAATTACTGTTTCGTATGAATTTTTCGAAGGTACCGCAAAATTCGGGGATGACCTGTATCAGGCTGATGGAGAAATTGCCTTCAGCCCGGAACAAACAGCAGCCACCATTCCGCTGGAAATAATCGGGGATGAATATTTTGAGTTGTCAGAATCATTTAAACTTATTCTTACCCATGATGGGCGAGCCACCGTATTTGATTTTATTATTGAAGATGACGATCAGATGGAAGCGATTTTAACCGATGAGGACGGCTTTTTTACCCCGGCTGAATATTCGTCCATGCAGTTGGCCTGGAATGATGAGTTTGACGGGAATAATCTCAATACCGCGTACTGGAGTTATGAAATTGGAAAAGGCTGTGATGTGGGGATTTGTGGCTGGGGAAATGACGAACTTGAGCGATATACCGATGAGGCGTCGAATATTAAACTTGAAAACGGAAAACTTGTAATTACGGCGATTGAGAATGCGGGCAGTTACACTTCGGGCAGAATAAAAACGGAGGATAAAGTCGGGTTAAAATATGGCAGAATTGACATCCGTGCCAGGCTTCCAAAAGGGCAGGGTATATGGCCGGCTATTTGGATGCTGGGTGAAAATATTGATGATGTTAGCTGGCCCGCTTGCGGAGAAATTGATATCATGGAATTAGTTGGGCATAAACCTCATGTAGTGTATGGCGCCGTTCATTATGAAGACGGTGGTTATCAATACGAAACCGGCAGCAGTGATCTTTCGCAAGGAGATTTTTCAGAACAGTTTCACGTATTTACGGTAGTATGGGATAAGGATAAGATCGAATGGTACGTGGATAACAATCATTTTAAAACATTTTCGAAAAATGGGATTAACGGGTACCCATTTAACAACTCGTTTTTCTTTATCATGAATGTAGCGGTTGGCGGTCGCTGGCCGGGAAACCCTGATGAAACTACCGTATTCCCTCAGAAGATGGAGGTGGATTATATCCGGGTATTTCAGTAGGAATTTGACGATTCACATTCATAGGTGGAGGGGCTCCGTTCTTTAATAAATATGGTGTGGTAGTTACTTCCATATCCTCATTAATGAAATGTGTTGGGTGCTTTTACTCTTCGTACCTTACAAAGTTGAGGGTGGAGGACTAAACCAACGCATTAATTATTTCAGCAGCAATCCGAATCGGCTCCGCAGCAAGCCTCTTTTTGGACTTGTTTGTTTACAGAGGGGGAATCAGCGGTTTTCCCACCGGGTTTTTCTGCATAAACCGTAATACTAAAAATACCGGTGTTATTTCTTTTAATATCCTCCATTTCTGCCGGTGTAAGGTAATTGCTCAGGATATCTTCTGGAATTGTAATCTCTTTTTCTTTTTGCAAGGTTATGTTGGTGAAGCCAGCCACTTCAATAAATCCCATATATTCAGATTTTTGTATGGCTCCTGCCACACAACCGGCATACATTTCCGCATCTTTTCGAAGCGTTTCGGGCAGGTCACCCACCAACACGATATCAGAAATACTGAAATGGCCGCCGGGTTTGAGTACCCGGTAAATTTCTTTAATCACCTTTTCTTTGTCCGGTACAAGGTTGAGCACACAGTTACTCACAATTACATCAGCAACATTGTCCGAAACAGGCATATCATCAATATCACCAAAACGAAATTCTACATTATTGTAACCCATTTTTTCGGTGTTTTTACGGGCTTTATTAATCATCGCTTCGGTAAAGTCGATCCCGATAACTTTTCCCATCTCACCTGCTTCATAACGTGCAACAAAACAATCATTGCCTGCACCCGAGCCCAGATCAATAACGGTGTCACCTTTATTTATATGAGCGAACTGGGTGGGCAAGCCGCAACCTAAGCCAAGGTCAGCCTCGTTATTGTATCCTTCCACTTCATTGTAATCGTCCATCATAATGTTATATATTTTATTGGATGGAGTGGTGGCGCCGCAGCAAGATGAAGCATTTACGGCCTTATCCTGTAAGGCAATTTTACTGTATTTCTCTTTAACTATGTTTTTTAAGTCTTCGGATGTCTTCATGCTATTAAAATTATTAGATATTGCGATTTGTTACATTCATATTTTTTAGCAGTAGCCGGATTTGGTATCTGCATACTGATCAAACATCGTATTAAACAGGCTTTGCACCTCCTGCCATCTCTTCAGATTGATGCAGTAGTTAACTCTTGAACCTTCTATGGAACCATGAATCAAGTCAATTTCTTTCAATTCCCGCAGATGCTGACTGATGGTTGCCTGCGCTAATCCCAGCTCTTGCACCAGGTCGCCATTGATACATGTATTTGTATTGAGCAAACAGTTAAGTATGGCCACACGGGCAGGATGGGCAAAAGCCTTTGCGGCAAAAGCCAAATCGTTTTCTTTGTCAGTAAATAAATCTGTTCTGGTTACGCCCATGTTAATTCATAAGTATATTGCAATATTACGATGAATTATGAAACAATCCAACTCCTGGGTGAAAACTATTATATTTTACTTTGAAATTTCAAAGCCGGAAGTGACCGCCTTCGCCTGTAGGCTATGGAGGTTAAAACCTGCCCGTCCGGCAGGCGGGCTTCCGAACCAGAGAGTTGGAGAAAATTGCCGGGCTTACCTGTTCTGCACTGGCGCGGAAGTTGCTTCCGTGCCTACTGGGATATTAATAACAATATCATGCTTCACAGGTCCGGAAGCCCGCCTCCCGAAGTTTAGGGCAGGTAACTTCCGAACCAGGGTGCATTTT
>QIDJ01000059.1 GCA_003228395.1 Flammeovirgaceae bacterium | reverse complement strand
CAACTGTAGTTAAAATAAAATAAAAAGAAATTTCTTTTGCAAAAGGGGCGGAGGCGGAAGTCAGTCGTTCGCCATATACCAGCTTATCGTCTCCAAAATCGTTAACGGTTGTCTCAAAATCAGCAACTCCGCCATTGAACAAACATTTATGTTTTGTACCAACGCGGTTTAGCCGGTCTTTTTCATAATTCAGCTCATTGATATCTTTTCGCCATAGCAGGCGTAGATCCAGGTTGGTTACCAATTCGAATACAAAATAAAGTGGTTTGGATATAGTTATTTCTTTTTTTACCGGATCGGGAATTTTTACTGGTGGCGAAAGTGGTACCGGATCGGGAACCTTGTTGTGAAGCGATGACAGGGTCAGGTAGTTGAAATGTATCACGTTACCGTCATATTCTGCACTTTTGCTTTTTAAGGAAACCCAAGGCATAAGATTCGGGGCCATGGCTTTTTTCTCCGGAAGTATCGCATCGGTCAGAAGCAGATATTCGTTGTCGTCCAGGTCGTTTTTTAATAACCTGTGCGCAAGCACTAACGTGGGGCCAAAGGGTTTTTCATTGTCCTTTACGCGCGTAAATCCGATTTCACCAGCATGAACTATTACTTTAAGACTCAGCGAGGATGCATTCGAGCAGGCACCGCAATGGCATACCCGTTCGGTATCATATTTTTTAAGATGTGCATGAAAAGCAATGAATAATTTTTCGGTTTGCGAAATAATATCGACTACCGGCGGCACCTCATTAAATTTATAAAACAGGACCGCGTCACCTTCCACTTCCGATACCTCCAGCCCCAATATATTGGCATCAATGATCACTTCCAGCAATTCAGAGATAATATGCTGGGCATGAGAAATCTCCGTGGTGTTTACAAAATCGGTAAAACCACTTATATCCGGAATATATATTAATGAGTCAGCCACAGTCTTTTTTTAAGAATCCACATTGGTTGCAGCAAGGTATTATCAGTAAGCAAAGTTGCCAACTTTGTTGTTTCGAAGTTACATACCTGTGAAAATTACCAATTAATATTGTAATTCGGCTTTATGCCGCATTTAATGTAAATCAAAATCATTATATCTTACGGGTTTTTCGGCGGCAACGCATATGGTACTAACTAACAACAAAAACAAAGATATCATCGTTCTGATTGCAATCCTGATCGGGTTTATGATCAGTTATGCCTACGTATTCGATACTAAAATTGACATGAACGGAGACAATGCCAGCTATTATATGCTGGGCAAAGCGCTGAATCAAGGGGAAGGTTATGTAAATATAAACAGCGTATTCAAATCGCCCAACAATCATTTTCCACCAGGTTATCCGGTAATAATCAGCGGTGTACTTCATGTATGGAATTCGTTTACGGCAGTTAAAATATTAAACGGTATATTTTTTTTATGTACGTTGATTCTGGCCTATATAATAGTCCGTGATATTTCAGGAAACAATGTGGTTGCATGGATATCTGTTCCTTTTCTGCTTGTGAACACACATTTGCTTCGTTTTTCAACCATAATGATGTCTGAAATTCCATTTATGTTTTTTTCGCTTCTTTCCATTTATTTCTTTTTTAAAGCGTACAACCAAACCGGGAAAAGAGAAATCACAAACTATATCGCGGCATTTATCTTTTTCATGGTTGCGTTTTACATTCGTACGCTGGGCATTGCACTGCTGGCCTCTTTTGGGCTGGTTGTCATTTTTGATCTGAAGAAAAAATGGAAAGTATTGGCAGCCTATATTCCAGGGTTTGTTTTGTTCTTTATTCCATGGTGGCTTCGCAGTCAGCACCTTGGGGGAAACTCATACATTAAGCAACTGGTTATGATAAATCCCTACAGACCGGAACTAGGCCAAATCAATGCAAGTGAACTGTATATAAGGGTTATTAAAAACATGGAGCGCTATATCACCAGGGAGATCCCGGATGTACTGTTTCCTTTCAAAACATTTAACTACCGGGAGGAGGCGGGAATGGGCGAATGGATTACAGGGATTCTCATAGCTGTTATCCTAATAGCAGGCATTGTTAATCTGAAGCGATACAAAAAGCTTGTAGCAGGCTATATGGTAAGCACTTTTGCAGTTCTGTTACTCTGGCCGGATGTATGGGTAGGAGTACGCTTTGTTCTCCCCTTGCTTCCGTTTCTGCTGGCGGGATTTTTGAACGGCATCCATTACCTGCTTACCACTATACCCAGGAAATTGAATTACACTAAAACGGTGCCCCTCTGGCCGGTACTGTTATTGCTCATAGCCTACTATCCGGATGCCCGCAAGCTTAATATTAAAGCACGGATGAAATATGAACCAAAATGGAACAATTATTTTGAACTTGCAAAATGGTTCCGGAAGCGTGATATAAACGATGTGGTGGTTTCTTGCAGAAAACCTGTAATGTTTTATTTATATTCGGATACGTTTACCACCAGATATGAATATACGCAGGATGATAAAGAACTCATTGCCGATCTTAAAAACAGGAAAACCGACTATGTTGTTATAGACCAGTTGGGTTACAGTTCTACGTACAGGTATTTAATTCCTGCCATTCAGAAAAATCCTGATCAGTTCGAAGTTATATTGCACGTTGAAAACCCGGACACATACCTGTTGAAATTTCATCCCTGAAGCCAGTTTGTTTTATGAAAATTACGCGGTTAACCATTATCATACCTTTTTATAATGAGGAACAATTTATTTCCTTAATTCTTGAAAAGGTAACGGATGTGACATTGCCTCATAACATTAATAAAGAAATAATTCTGGTGAATGATGCTTCTGAAGATGGTTCGGCAAAAGCTGCAAAAGAATTTATCCGTAATCATAAGGACCAACGGATCATTTTGATTGAACATGAAACAAATCAGGGCAAGGGGGCAGCCATACAAAGTGGAATAAAAAATGCAACCGGTGAGGCGTTGGTAATTCAGGATGCAGATTTGGAGTACGACCCTGTTGAGTATAACCAGTTGCTTCAGCCAATCATTAAGGGTGTGGCAGATGTAGTATATGGATCCAGGTTTGCAGGCGGAAACCCACATCGTATCCTGTTCTTCTGGCATTCAATAGGGAATAAAATGCTGACACTGCTATCAAATTTTTTTACAAATCTGAATCTCACCGATATGGAAACATGTTACAAAATGTTCAGAGCGGAAATAATTCAAGGCTTAACTTTGAAAGAAAAGCGATTTGGGTTTGAGCCTGAAGTAACAGCCAGAATTTCCATGATCCCGGGTATACGGATTTACGAAGTGGGGATATCCTACTATGGCCGGACCTACAAGGAAGGAAAAAAAATCAACTGGAAAGATGGATTCCACGCAATTTATTGCATATTTAGGTATAATATGTTTAATTAACTTTCGGATTTGGGTTACTTATGTAGCAATATGGAGATAAAGTAATAATTAAAAAGGTATAAAAGGATGAGTGAAAAAGTTACTAAGGACATTTACCGGGGAATCCATTTCATACGACTTTCGGGATTACCGGAGGATCAGAAAGATTATTTTAAGCAATGGCTATCAGATGACAATGTGATTAAAATACTGATTGACAAACAGATATTCAACGACTGTGTGCAATATCATCAGTATGAAAACTGGTATGATAATGTTTTTCCGGTAGTACACAAAAGAGAGGAAGAAGAAGCCTCTGCCGGTGAAGAGCCCCTGTTTAATCTATCAGTACAAAAATAAGTCAGCAGGATTATCCTGTATAAATTTTTCCGCTTAGCGAAAAACAAATCCGTTTGGTCCTCTTCCCGCCGGAAAATTTCCGGTTTCAGTTCCATCAGCACTGATTCTAATAATGGTGCCGTTTCCAAGAAAAGCATTTGTGTTTGCCAGGTAAATTTCACCAGATGCGGGATTTACCCCCAACCCATACAAGTTGCGTGTGGAAAAAATTTTTCTTACTGCTTCCGGGCTTCCTGTGTTTAATGTAATCACCTCATTTTCGGTGTATGAATAATCCGGCGCCCATGTGCTCGTTAGCAGGTAGATTGATTGTGAATTTTGATTTATACTGATCCTGCCTGTCAAATTTTCGATCTTCACAGAAGTTGTTATTTCTTCAGTTACGGGACTTATGGCGTACAACCCCCCACCCGTAC
>QIDJ01000045.1 GCA_003228395.1 Flammeovirgaceae bacterium | reverse complement strand
GTATGATCCGAATTTATTGAAAGAAGCAGATACAATATCAAGAGCTGTTGAAATAGATAAAATCATAATCACCGGAAATAAAAAGACCAAGGACCACATCATCATGCGGGAGTTGGATGTAAAACCCGGAGAAAAATACAATATACAAGACCTTCGGGTAATACTCGATGATGATCGAAACAAGGTTTATAACACCAGTTTGTTCAATGCGGTCGAAATACACATTTATGAATTAACCTTTAACAGGGTCCTCATTCAGGTGGATGTGGATGAACGGTGGTATTTTTATCCTATCCCTAAAATTGCTTTCGTGGACCGGAATTTTAACGACTGGGTAGTAAACCAAGGCGCCGATCTGAGCCGGCTTAATTATGGCATAAAATTTACACAATTCAACTTCAGGGGAAGAAAAGAAAGATTGCATTTATTATTTCAAGGTGGATATACAAAAGCGGCCGGATTACAATATGATATACCTTACATTGATAAAAGCCAGCGGACAGGACTTTCGTATAAAATCGGTTACGGCGAAAATACAAACGTTAATTATTCAACTATTAACAACGTTCAGAAATTCCTTGACTCAGATCTGATTTTAAAAACATCTTTTAACACCCAGTTGTCTGTAATACGTCGGAATTCCTTTTACATACGACATCATTTTGGACTTGAATACGATAATCAGTGGATTGCCGATACACTTGTTAACCTGAATCCTGAATATTTCTACAATTCAACTACGAGGCAGCAGTATTTTACAATAGGCTATTTATTCAGCTCCGATCACCGTGATATCATTGCTTATCCGTTAAGCGGATATGTTTTCCGTTTTTCGGTTATAAAAAAAGGCCTGGGAATATTTGATGACCTTAATATGTTAAATATCCTTACATCCTATTCAAAATTCTGGGAGTTTGATAAAAAGTTTTTCCTTTCCAATTATACAAGCGTTTACCTGAGTTTTCCTGCCCAACAACCTTATGCCAATATTTCAGGACTTGGTTATAATAAAAACACGATACGGGGATTCGAGTTGCTTGTTATTGATGGTAAAAGTTATGTGATAAACAAAACCACTTTCAAGAAAGAGCTATTTTCTTTTAATAAAAAAATCGATGCCATTCCGGTCAAACAATTTCAGACTTTTCCTCTGGCCATTTATTTAAAAACCTACTTCGATTTCGGATATGTAAGCAACCTGGAAAATCCGGAACTCATTACGAGTCTTACTAATACCATTATTTATGGTTATGGATTAGGGCTCGATATATTCACTACCTACGACCTGGTTGTTCGTATGGAATATTCTATAAATTCCCAAAACGATACCGGCTTCTTTCTGCACTTCAGAAAGGAATTTTAATTACCAGCTTCCTGTATTTGCAATTTTTGCAACATCTCCCCTATCCGCCACCTGACCTTCAACGATAATCCTTAAAAACAGACGTGGTGGTTTCATTTTATATGATCCGGCTGCGATTACATTTACGATGTGTTTACAAGATTACTTATCATATCGTTTCTATGCATGCCATATTTTTCAAAAGCACAGCTTTCCGACTTTCAGGGAGCCCGCTCATCCGGAATAGCATATACCTCGGTTACTTATGCCGATGCACTGTCAATCTATAATAATGCAGGTTCTTTAGGTTTTTTAGAAAATTCCTCCATAGCAACAGGTTATAAAAACCATTTTGAAATTGAAGGATTTAATTCCGTTTTTGCTGTGATAAATAAGCGGATAAAAACAGGCGCCATTTCTGCCGGTATTTCGGCATTCGGTGATGAGCTTTTCAGTATATCACGTGTAAGTACCGGAATCGGAAATAAATTTGGTATCGCCGCGCTTGGGGCCTCACTGCATTACATCCAATACCGTATCGAAGGATTTGGCTCGCATGGATTTATCAGCGTTGATGTTGGCGGACTTGTGGAGTTAACCCCCCGGTTATTTATTGGAGGACGAATTAAAAATATCAATCAGGCGAAAGCATCCAAACGTACAAATGAGTACTACCCGACAATCCTCACGGCCGGTATATCTTACCGGCCTACGGACCAATTGCGATTCAATACTCAGGTTGATAAAGACCTTGATTATCCGCCAAAATTAGAATTTGGACTGGAGTACAAGATCAGTTCGTTTAGTTTACGAACAGGTCTGAATACCCGGCCCCTTTGGTTTAGTTTCGGTTTTGGGTTCATACACAAGAATTTTATCCTCGATTACGCCCTTCAGAACAACTACCTGCTAGGCCGAACGCATAGTATTTCCATCGCATATCAGATCAAAAATTGAAACTTTTTTTCAAAATATTGTTACTATGTCTCCTTTGCGCATGGGAATTATCTGCACAGTACAATCCAAGGTGGGTATCAGAAATTTTTGATTTGGAATTCAATGGTGAAGAAAATTTAGAAGCCTATGAACAAATGATATTACGCTACAAAAATCCTTTGAATCTTAACAATGCCTCGTATAAAGAACTGGGCGGTTTGTATATTCTCAGCGAAAAGCAGATTGAACAATTGATTCGGCACATACGGGAGTATGGCCCGATTGTATCCATCTATGAACTACAGGCAATACCCGGGTTCAGTAAACAAACCATAAAAGCGCTCCAGCCTTACATAACAATTGAAACCGGACGACATTCAACCCAAATAGGTAAATCCCTGAAGGGATATGCACTTGTAAGAGTTGATCGTATTATTGAACAAAAAGCTGGGTATCAGCATTTTGATTCTGATATCAGGTATTCAGGCTCTCCGGAAAAAATAGTTACAAAATTAAGATTATCAGACGGCCCGCGATTACAAACAGGTATCACAGTTGAGAAAGACGCAGGTGAATCAGTAATGTGGAAACCCTCAGAAAGTACGTTCGGTTTTGACCACGTTTCAGGATTTGTGCGTTTCAGAGGGGAAAAATGGGTTAAGAATATTATAATTGGTGATTTCACGACCCTGTGGGGCCAGGGTCTTGTTATGGGAGGAGGTTTTTTTATGGGTAAGGGTCGTGATCCTATTATGACTGTGAAACGAAATTCCATCGGTTTTGAACCCTACGGATCTGTTTCAGAATACGGTTATTTCAGAGGGGTCGCACTTGAAGTCACACCGGGACCCATAACTATCTCTTCCTTTTTCTCCCGCCGAAATGTGGATGCAGGTATGAATTCAGCTGGTGAAATTACCTCACTGGTTACATCAGGGTTACACAGAAACCTTAGAGAATTATCGAAAAGACAGGTTTTAAAAGAGCATGCCGCAGGGATAAACATCGAATATCAACCACATATTAGATCATTAAGCATTGGCGCTTCCTTAATTTTCAACAGCTATAGCGTACCATTTGAAACTACAGAAAAACCTTATAAGCTATTTGACAATACAGATGCCGATAACGTGGTTGCCGGGATGCACCTTGAATACAGGAAAACAAATGCCGTATTTTTTAGTGAAGTCGCTGCCGCCCAAACAGGTGGTTATGGTTTTATGAGCGGGCTAATTGCATCCCTTTCACATAGCTTCGATGCCATCATTGTTGTCCGGGACTATTCCCGTAAATTCAATAGTCCCTACGCTTTTCAGGCTTTTCGTGAATCTTCCCGCGCACGAAATGAAAAAGGCATTTACTGGGGTGTGAAATACCGGCCCAATACAACACTTCTGCTATCCGGATATGCGGATGTGTACATGTATCCGTGGCTTACACCTTTGGTTTATTCCCCTTCGTATGGCAATGATTTTATGTTCAATATCGAATATACACCTTCCGATATCATTCAGGTACGTGGTCTGTTGCGCTCCGGGAAAAAAGAAAAGAATGACCGGACAAAGGATAGCAAAATTCCTGGAGTTACGTCCGGACAAAAATTGCAGCTTCATACTGATACACGGATAACCCTAAGCAGCCATACAGCAGTCCGGTTCGGTATCCGGCATTCATCCTATAAAATCGACGAGGTGATATCAAAGGGATTTCTATTTTACCAGGACTTTATTTTAACATATCCAAAAACCACATTTTCAACACGATTTGCCATCATTGACAGCCCTGATTTCCAAAATAGGTTTTATGTTTATGAACGGGACCTTTTATATTCATTTTCTGTACCGATGTATTATGGTACCG
>QIDJ01000383.1 GCA_003228395.1 Flammeovirgaceae bacterium | reverse complement strand
AATAAGTCGCTGATATTAAAATAAGATTTAGCCCGTACCACTATTACCATTAGTTACTTTGTAAAAAATGTAATTTTACCTAACTTTGTGCCTCGTTTTAAAAATCTACGTTTAAAGGGATAAAAATGAAAAAAGATATCCATCCGGAATACAAGCAGGTGATCTTCCAGGACACGCAGAGTGATTTTATGTTTCTTACGCGTTCTACCATGAGCTCAAAAGAAAAAATAAAGTGGGAAGACGGTAATGAGTATCCGCTGATTAAGATTGAAGTAAGTTCTGCTTCGCACCCGTTCTATACAGGTAAGAAAATTTTTGTGGATACCGCAGGGCGTGTGGAGAAATTTAACAGAAGATACAAGAAAGATAAGTAAAGAAAAAAACAACAATTTAAAGAAGTCTCTCTGATAGTTATCCGGGAGACTTTTTTACTTTTACTCCATGAACCTTATCCTTTTTGATGATCCGGAAGCCAGGCCGCATTTGCTTCCACTCACTTTTACCCGGCCGGTATCTCTTGTACGGGTTGGCATATTTACGATTGCAGAAAAATGGGAGCATTATTTAAATCTGACAGGCTCTTTTCTTACCGATACGTACCTGAGCGGTAAATTCAGTGTCAAAAACACACAGGATAACATACTGATTAATGGAGCCGTTTGCCCCACAGAAGCTTTATTAAAGGTTATAGAAGGATTAAAAAAGGGCCAGGCGCTGTTTGGCGGAGGAAAACTGATTGCAGGAAGAACCAATGGAAAAATCAGCACAACTTATCCTTTCCTGTATAAATGGGAGCAACAAGCAGAATATCAGGGTGAGATCACTGTAATTGATCGTTTGTGGAAGATATTCAGAGAGAACGACGAGCAGCTCAGGTTGGATTTTGAGTTGATTACCAGGGATCGTACATCTGCCCCCATTGAAGACCCTTACACGATGACGTACGGGAATGAGCAAATTTTTCTGGAGGAAGGGGTATCCATAAAAGCTGCGATTATCAATGCCGAAGGAGGCCCGGTATATATAGGTAAAAATGTATTAATACAGGAGGGGGCCATATTGCGAGGCCCAGTGGCCATCTGCGAGGGATCGCATGTAAATATGAATGCGAAAATCAGGCCGGCTACAACCATAGGCCCGTATTCTCGCGCTGGCGGGGAAATAAACAATGTGGTGATTTTCGGCTACAGTAACAAAGGCCATGAAGGATTTCTGGGAAATGCGGTAATCGGCGAATGGTGTAACATCGGGGCCGACACCAACAACAGTAACCTGAAAAATAATTATGCCGAGGTCAGGCTATGGGATTACCCCTCACGGCGGTTTGGAAATACCGGATTGCAGTTTTGCGGGCTAATTATGGCCGATCATACCAAATGCGGAATTAATAGCATGTTCAATACCGGAACGGTTATCGGAGTTGGAGCCAATATATATGGCTCGGGATTTCCACGAAATTTTATTCCCTCATTCAGTTGGGGCGGAGCATCGGGATTTAGTTCTTTCAGGTTATCAAAGTTTTATGAAATTGCAGAAAATGTGATGGGACGACGCCATATTGCCCTGACCGATGAGGACAGAAAAATTCTTTCCCATATCTTTGAGGTTACACGTGAATTCCGAAAATTTTAGTTTTTTCAATGTTATTTAAAGAAATCCCGGGATTACAGGAACTGAAAGATCAGCTTATTTCCGCTGCAGACCAAAATCAGGTTGCACATGCACAGCTTTTTGCCGGGCAGCCGGGCAGCCCGAATCTTGCCATGGCCATTGCCTATGCCACCTACCTCAATTGTGAGAACCGGAAATCCGACGGGCCCTGTGGCTCGTGTGCATCATGCTCCAAATCGCTCAAACACATTCATCCCGATATTCATTTTGTTTTTCCGGTTTGTGGCACTAAAAACGTGGCAAGCAAAGATGCACGCAGCCGGGTTTTCCTGAAGGAGTGGAGACGGTTTATTGCCGATAACCCATATGGTACCATTGAAGAGTGGACCGAAGCTTTCGGCGGCCAGGATAAACAGGCATTTATATCCGTAGAAGAGAGCCGTGAAGTGATCAGAGATTTGTCATTGAAAGCATTTGAAAATAATTATAAGGTAGAAATTATCTGGCTTCCGGAATTGATGCGCAAGGAAGGGGCTAATGCATTGCTAAAAATACTCGAGGAACCACCGGGGCGTACGGTTTTTCTATTGGTGTCCAATCACCCCGACAGCCTTCTAACCACCATTACTTCACGCGCACAACGCATAATTGTACGCAAGTTTTCTGATATTGAAATTAAATTATACCTGACTGAGAAACTCGGGCTCGACGAAGTACGGGCCGCGCGGATGTCGAATCTGGCAGACGGCGATCTGCACAGTGCGCTATTCCTTACCCAAAATATTGAAGATGATACGCATGACTGGTTCAGGGATTGGATGCGGATGTGCTTTACCAAAGACCTGGGAAAACTGGTGCAGTTTGCCGATGAATTTCACGCCATGAACAAGGTGGTCCGTAAAAGTGTATTACAATATGGGATCAACATGATGCGCGAAAGCCTTGTAGCATCAACGGCAGAATCGCTTTGCAGGGTGGATGGAGAAGAGAAAAAGTTTGTTCAGAACTTCAGCAAGGTATTGAACGAAGATAAAATTCAAAACATATATGAGAATATCAACACCTCCATTTACCATCTTGAGCGGAATGCAAACGCTAAGATTAAGTTTCTCAATCTGTCCATTTCAATATCCCGTATTTTCAATAAATAATGCTATAATGCTAAAATGCTAAAATGAAAAAATGATAGAATGATAGATAACATGCACACGTTTAACGATCTCACCTAAAATAGGTGTAACACCATGTTTAATATCACTATTCGATAACAACATACATAAAAAACACTATGAAAAACTTACCTGAAACAGCATTTCTATTTATCATAACCGGGCTCATCAGTGGCTGTGCTGAAAAAGACCATGTAGTTACGATTTCCACCGAATATGGCGATATGAAAGTGATACTCTTTGATGAAACACCCCGGCATAAAGAAACATTTCTTGAAATGGCCGGTAGCGGCGCATACGATGGCACCATTTTTCACAGGGTGATGCAGGGATTCATGATCCAGGGTGGCGATGTGAATCGAAAACCCGGCATTAAAGAGCCGGTAAATACGTTGATATCTCCTGAATTCAGGCACAATCTGATACATACCAAAGGAATGCTGGCAGGGGCCCGGACCGGCGACAACGTAAATCCGCAAAAAAAATCCGGAACCCAGTTCTATATTGTTCAGGGAAGAAAGTATCCGACGCCAGAACTTAAACAGATCAATGAGGGCGTCTATTACAACCTGCTGGTGTCGCGCCTCAATCAGCTTTTCCAGCAAGGTAAGTATCGCAATATACGGGATAAGCTGATG
This sequence comes from Flammeovirgaceae bacterium, assembly GCA_003228395.1. Classification (GTDB taxonomy): domain Bacteria; phylum Bacteroidota; class Bacteroidia; order Cytophagales; family Cyclobacteriaceae; genus SZUA-230. The sequence goes on along the minus strand of QIDJ01000383.1, from coordinate 721 downwards.
GAGCTACAGATAGCTAATGATAACGAAGCTGTGAAAAAAACAGTGTATGAATCATTGAGTTTTATCGAATCGGAATTCGGTAAAATACCTAAGAAAACCTATTCGGAACAACAGTATGCAGCTTATGAAACAGTTGGCGGAGTTCCCCATCTGGATTGGGAATACACGGTTTATGGCCAGGTTGTGGACGGATTGGAAGTGATTGATGTCATTGCCGGGCAACCAGTTAGTAGTACCAATCTGCCTCTGGAAGCTATTTATATGACCGTAACGGTTAAGGAATTACCAAAAAAGAAAATCACCGAACTGTACGGGTTTACGTATCCTGAGAAGAAATAATGCGGGTTTTGCTAACAGGTGCTAACGGACTTCTGGGCCAGAAACTGGTATCATTGATTCTTAATGAGCAGAAGTATGAACTGCTTGCAACCGGCCGGAGACCAAAAAGAATTGGTTTAGATGCCCGGTATGCAAAGCTGGATGTAAGCGATCCTGAAAACGTAGCCGTGGTCTTTAACGAATTCAGGCCGGATGTGCTGATCAATACGGCAGCTATGACCAATGTGGACCAGTGCGAGCTTAATCCGGAGGAATGCCGTATTGCCAATGTAAAATCGGTTGAGCTACTTACAGATGCCTGCAAGATACACGATACATTTATGATACATCTGTCCACTGATTTTATATTTGACGGCAGTCATGGGCCTTTGACCGAGGATGA
>QIDJ01000119.1 GCA_003228395.1 Flammeovirgaceae bacterium | reverse complement strand
ATGAGTAAGATGCAATATTGAATGGCACACCAAGAAAAACATCTGCGGAGCGCTGGTAAAGCTGGCATGATAATTTGCCATCGCCCACATAAAACTGAAATAACGTGTGGCAGGGAGGAAGCGCCATCTTTTGAACTTCAGGCACGTTCCAGGCGCTTACAATGTGCCGCCTTGAATCGGGTTGGTTTTTAATCTGGTCAATTACCAGGCTTATCTGATCGATAGTGGTGCCATCAGGAGCAGGCCAGCTTCTCCATTGATGCCCATACACGGGGCCAAGATCGCCGTTTTCATCCGACCATTCATCCCATATTTTCACTCCGTTATCGTTGAGGTATTTGATATTGGTATCGCCTTTGAGAAACCACAGCAACTCATAAATAATAGATCGCAGATGCAATTTTTTGGTAGTCAACACAGGAAATCCGTCCTTCAGATCAAACCGCATCTGATAGCCGAATACACTTTTAGTACCTGTGCCGGTCCGGTCGTTTTTCTCGATCCCATTCTCAAGTATATGGGTGAGCATGTTTAAATATTGCTGCATACTATTTTAATAAAGTGAGAAGTGAGCTAACAGAAAACAAAACTAAGAAATGAATAAAAAAAGAATTGCTTTTTATACATAAAAAAATAAAGGCCGGTAGTTGTACCACCGGCCTTTTAAATGAGTTGTAAGCATAACTTAATTTCAACCTCCTGCATTCGCATCAGGACGTGCCGAAATTTCAATTGTTACAATCCGGCCATTAAAATTGATGGTCACAAGATTATCACATTCACCATCTCCAAAATCAATGGTTATCACGTCATCGCCTTTCTTGATCTCTTTTACACCAGCAACCGGTATAAATCTTCTTCCTTCCCTGCAGTTACGTTTATAAATCAGTGTTTCAATGACCGTAACTTCGTAGGTCAGGCCTTCGCGATTCACGCCATTAGCCGTGCTTCCTTCCAGAATATGATACTCATCATTGATGGGATTAGCTGCTCTTACCCACCTTCGCATCCTGTCCACTTCGCGGGTGGCCACAGTGCCGTCAAGAAATGTGATCTTACCGCCTGTAAGAGTAATGTGAAATACCGGATTATCATTAAGCGTAGGCGATACATTTTCTACGGTACGGGTACCTTCAATCTGCCTTCCGTCAATGGCAAAATTTTCCAGTACATACGTAAATACAGAACCGGGTATAAACCTGAAGCCGGTGTAGGTGATGATGATCTTACCACTTCTTACCCTGCCGTTCGGCCCTTCGCATCCTTCACCAAAATCGATTGTAATGGTTTTATTTTCACGGTCATGCGTTACTTCTGCACACTCAAACCTGTGGTCGCGATGTTGGTCAGTCCGTGCACCTGAAGATGCTTCGGCAAATCCCATTCCTTCTGAAACCAGGTCGTCAATTTCATCAAAATCAGCATCGGCGATCACCTCAAGTTCAACGGTTGCATTATCCGTAAATGCCGGTGATAAATCACCGCCCTCATTACATGCCGTCATGCCTGACAGAAAAACAACAGTCAGTACCATCAACAATCCTTTTACATTCATCAAGCCTTTCAAGCCTTTCAATTCTTTCATTTTTTCCATCGTTTTAATCATTTTTTGGTTGATATTCGGTACTTAGACAGCCCCGGATTTAAAAGGTTTAAAACCTGAAGTGATTTTTTCTTTATCCTGATACAGGATGGTTATGCAGCCCCATGAAGGGTTTGAAGCTAAAATTAACTAATCCTGTAGCTTCGCGTCACTTTATATTAAAAGACAAAACGCCTCCGGCCGCTTACTCGGCCGGAGTACCGGGGTCATCCGTTTCTTCTTTCAGAAATTTATCCAGAAATTTCACGATCGCTTCCCAGGCAACGATCTGGTTTTCTTTTTTGGTAAATCCATGTCCTTCGTCATCAAATACAATGTATTCAACGGGCACGCCATTTGCCCTGGCTGCTTCTACGATCTCATCGGATTCAACTTGCAATACGCGTGGATCATTAGCGCCCTGAAGCACAATAAAGGGTTTGGTGATATCATCGGCAAAAAATAAAGGAGATTTGTTGTACAAAGCCAGCGAATCAGTCTCAGGATTTCCCAGTTCATCGTACAAGGCATCCCGGAACGACGACCACCAGGGTGGAATACTTTTAAGTGTACGCAACCAGTTGGTAACCCCGAAAATATCAACGCCGGCAGCAAATTCATCAGGCGCAAATGCAAGCGCCGCCATAACCATATACCCGCCGTAACTTCCGCCTGTGATGGCAATTTTATCAGATTCTACATAGCCCAGCGACGCCAGGAATTTTTTTGACTCAATACAATCTTTCAGATCAACATCTCCATGTTTTTTATCATCTGCTTTATAAAAAGTCTTACCATATCCTGAGCTTCCCCTGTTGTTCACAGCCAGCACTACATAGCCATGGTTCACCATATATTGTATTACCGCGCTGTATCCCAGCCTCGACTGCCCTCCCGGGCCGCCATGTATCCAAAGGCTTGCCGGAAGTTTTTCACCCGGTACTATTCCTTTAGGTGTGTATAATATAGCTGGTACCTGCAGCCCGTCAAACGAACTGAATCGAATCACTTCACCCGCCACCAGGTGCTCCGGATCGATTTCAGGGCTTAATGTGCTGGTAAGCTTTTTATATGCTCCGGTTTCAAAATCATATACATACAGGTTGTTCGGCGATGTAGAGCTGTTAACATAAAATGTCATCAGCTTTTCCGAATCTGAAATATTTACAGAAGTAATGTCACCCGAAGGAAATTCCGGTAGTTTGACCAGCTTTCCTTCTGCTTCATTGTATATCTTAATTTCCGTTTTTGCATCATTATTGACAGCAACCACTCTGTATTTCCCATTTCTTGATAAATAGGAGTACCAGATGTCCCAATCCGCTTTTTCGTACACTTCACTCTCCCTGTCGGTAAGGTGGTACTTTTTCAGGTACATAAACTCACTGTCTTCGTCCGTAGTATATATCAGATACGCGCCGTCAGCCGAAAAGTACTGCGGATCGAATTTTGCATCACCTTCATGGGGTGACAGCAGCAGGATTTCACCACTTTCCCTGTCAAAAAGATACATTTCGTTATTGTTTGTCGTGATAGATTTTACCAGGGATACATATCTTTTATCTCTCGAAATAGCTCCGATTGAATACCCGTCTTTATTTTCGTATAATGTGGTTGCAGTCATCAAACCTGCCTCACTATCCGGACCGGATGAGGAAATATCCATTTCCATCAAATCGAAATACCGCTCATCCCGCTTATTCGATTGAAAAAAGAAGCTTTTCTTATCATAACTCCAGCCCCAAAAAGAATTCTTTGAAGCAGCATCCGGCGTAATATCCGTAATACTTCCATCCATATCCCTCAGATAAATGTGGTTAATCTCATTACCTCCCTGATCACTTGTAAATAAAAAACGCTTGTCTTCAGGGAAATACGAGATCGCAAATGCATAATCATCTTCAGATGCCGTTAATTGAACAGGTTCACCTCCTTCAACCGGTATCTCATAACAGTTATAAATACCCGTTTCATTCGAAGAAAAAAGAATGTGTGATTCATCCGGTGAAAACGAGCTGCCTCTGATATTTACTGTCTTCATAAACTGCTCAATGGAGTAGCGCGGCGCTTTTTCTGATCCGCCGGAATCGGGTTGGGAACAACCTGAAACTAACAGGATCATAAATAATACAATGCCGGGCAGGCTAATTACTTTTTTCATGATTTTAGCTTTGGTTTAAGAAATAAATGTAGAATAATATTTAACCAGATAAAAGCCCCACATCATCACAATGCAGAAAACACTTTTTTTGATATGTCAAAATTGCAACCGATGCAATGAACCGGCTGACCGAATCAAAAGAAATTGTATTTACCGGAGTTAGGCGTAGATCTGCAATATATTCAGGCTATGCCGGGTCACAGAAGACCCGGAACTACCATGATTTACACCCTTGTCAGTACCGCAAAAATCAAGAACCCAGCCTATCCGCCAGCCGGTTCCACAGGCATCCCGATGGGGCAGGCAGGTTTGATGAGTTGGTTCAGGAGGAAACGGAGAGCCTCCGGGTTAATGGGAACAACATTGTCAAAAAAAGTACCATTTTCCCGGAAAAGTTTTGAGGTTATTTATACTTTTAATGGCACATATAACAAGTTG
>QIDJ01000010.1 GCA_003228395.1 Flammeovirgaceae bacterium | reverse complement strand
ATTGATAAAAATCACGAATTTATAAGATGTTTAAACATATTTATATATAAAGTACAATTTGTAAACGTAACAATTATAAACTTGCACAGTTTGCCAGAGAAGAAAAGCTTATCCTTAAAAATGAACAGGATTTAATTCGACTGATCGCTTACTTTGCTTCAATTCGATGAATTAATAAAGCAATTGGAACGCATAAACTGTTATTTTTGTAATTTAAAAAACATCAGAAACAATGAAGAGATATGCTGCGGGACTGGGAATACTGATTTTACTGTTCAGTATTTATAATTCATTTGAGCCTGTAATCCCCTTACGGACCGGTAATTCATCAGGTAATCCGGGGATTGAAAGTGAATATGCTGAAAAAGGTATAACTAAATCAGACAGCCCGCAGGAATACGTCCGGTATTTTGAGGAGATCACTACGATGGATGGCAAAACGCAGTCTGGCTATCCACTTGGGTACCGCATGGAAGCGTTCAGAAAATCAAAATCCCGGCGTGCTGTTTTACGCACCGACCGTTTCAAAGCAACCGAATGGATCGAGCGTGGCCCGGGTAATGTTCCCGGCCGTACCCGGGGTCTGATTATTCATCCGGATGATCCAACGGGCAGGACGTGGATTGCCGGATCAGCCGGAGGCGGCATCTGGAAAACAATTGACGGAGGGCTTACATGGTCCAACAAAACACCTGATCTTCCTAATCTTTCAACGGCAACACTGGCGCTTTCACCTGCCAATCCAAATATTATTTATGCAGGCACAGGAGAAGGGTTTTTTAATTCAGGCAGCATCCGGGGAGATGGAATTTTTAAGTCAACCGATGGGGGTGAAACATGGAATCAGCTTGCCTCCACCGCCGGAGATGTAAATTTTCAGAATATTAACCGGATGATCGTAAATCCGGATGATCCCGATGTGGTACTGGTTTGCTCCAATGGATTTCCTCCGTTTACATCAGGTATATTGAAATCCATTGATGGGGGCGAAACATGGAAAAATGTATTCCGGGCAAGCACGAGAGTACAACATATTATTGCTGATCCAACCGATTTCAACATCCTATTTGCATCATTAAACGGTCAGGGGATTATAACATCGAATGATCAGGGTGAATCCTGGAGTGGTACCGGAATCGGTCTTGCTGCTTCGGGCAGGATTGAACTGGCTATATCTCATTTAAACCCTTCACGAATGTACGCCGCCGTGGAGGGTAACCTATCAAATGTTAAATCCGACCTTTTTATTTCTGATGATGGAGGAGAAACCTGGAATGTAATGGGTCAGGAAAATAATAGCCCTAATCCTGCCTGGTTAGGTGAACAGGGTTGGTACGACAATGCCATCACAGTCCATCCATTCGACAATGATATTGTTTTTGTAGGAGGTATTGATCTGTTTAAAGCAGAAGTAAAGCCTGGTACACGTACTAAATCTGCCAGGGTTATCGGGGTGAGTGAAGTGGATACGCAATCATTTATGGACTGGATCAATGCCGGTCTGTCACATCTCCGGGGCGGGCTTGCCACCGGTGTGGAGTGGTATGAAGATAATGATGGTTTTCCAAAAGATTTTGTGAACACGGATTTCAGGGCTGTTGAAATAATGTTTGGCCCCGGCAAAAAACAAATGGCCCATCGATTTATAGTGCCCTTCAGTTCAGGTACAGCAGGCGACGGTGGAGCGGGTGTAGTGCCGGAAGATCATTTGTATCAGGATTATGTGGAAGTGCCTTTTGAAGTATGGGATACGGACGAAAACCGTCAGCTCATGGTTTCATTCAGAGATCAGGAGCGCGACGGTAAATGGAATCTTATTCATCGCGATCCCAATGATCCGATACCGGGAAGGGATTATATTTTTGTACAGGCCATCACATACGACCCTGATACGCCTGACCAGAACGTGACGGTTAAAGGAGGGCAGGCTTATAAAACCATGTACAGTATGTGGCCTACCCTGGCTGAAGACGCTGTATGGGACGAAGTAAATCTTCCTGAGTCCAAAATAGTGATCCGGTATGGCCCGCTTATCGAACGGTTAATGAGTCCTACACAAATTACAACGACTGGTGGCTCATTCTCATCCGGGGTTACTATCGTACATCCGGACATTCACAATATTCAGGCGTTTTCAACTGAGAACGGCACGTTTAAGCTTATAGTTGCTACCGATGGCGGAATTTATTATTCAGATGAGGAAGTGGTGCCGGGCGAAGACAACAGCGATTGGAACCATGCGGACTTTGGCTATAATACTTCCCAGTTTTACGGTGTTGACAAAGCGCCGGGTAAGTCAAAATATGTAGGCGGAACACAGGATAACGGAACATGGATCAGCCTGATAAACAATACAAATGCAACTACCCGATACGTACAAAAAATCGGAGGTGATGGATTTGATGCGTTCTGGAGTTATACAAATCCTGATCTGGTCATCGGAAGTTCGCAACTTAATTTTTTCCGGAGAAGCATTGATGGTGGTCTCACATGGTCAAATGCAACCAGCGGATTGGATGATAAAGGGGAAGATAAAGCTCCGTTTATCTCGGTGATTGCCGGACACAAACTCAAAGGCAAAACACTTCTTACTGTAGGTGAATCAGGCGTCTGGAAATCCAATGATTTTGGAGCCTCCTGGTCATTGACCCCTATCAACTCCTCCTGGATATCAACAGGAGGCATATCTTCCAGTCAAACGGTTGTTTTTTCGAAAGCAAATCCATCCATTATCTGGGCTGGCGGAGGCATGACAACCCAACGGACTTTGCATGTTTCGATAAACGGAGGAAGTTCTTTTGATAAAGTGCCGAACATAGCCGATACCCTCGGAAGCATCTCGGGTATTGCAACCCATCCTCTTGATGAAAAAACCGCTTATGTGCTGTTTTCATTCGCGGATTTTGGGAAAATTTTCCGTACCACCGACCTGGGTCAAACCTGGGTTGATATATCCGGATTTAACGGCGGAAAGTCAAGTTCCACAGGATTTCCCGACGTAGCGGTTTATTCGCTTTTGGTTTTGCCCCACGAACCGCAAACCATCTGGGCAGGTACCGAGATCGGCGTCTTTGAATCCATAGATAATGGCGCTACATGGCATATTTTAGAGGGTAATTTCCCTGCCACTGCAGTTTGGGAATTGAAAGCAGTTGATGATCAGGTGATTGCAGCAACCCATGGAAGAGGAATCTGGACGGTTACGCTTCCGGAATTGAAGTGGCCGATAGACGTAATAGCGGGTGTTGAAGATGAAGAATCTGCCCGTAATATCACCGTTTATCCTAACCCTGCGGATAAGAATTTGCAAATTAATTACGAATTTTTACAACCCGGCCCTGCCACATTACGAATAATACAGTCAGATGGTAAGATACTCTTGCGCAAGGAATATGCACGGTTGGGCGCAAAAGGAAATTTAACCCTTGATGCAAGTAATCTGCCGGACGGTATGTTGATTCTGACCTTTCAGAAAGGAGGACAATCATTTTCCTCCAGACTGCTGATTCGTCATTAATTGTAGCTGTCTAGTATGAAAAAACCTGTTCTGGTATTAGCATTGTCCGTATTTGTCCTTTCCACGGGTATTTACCTTTTTAACATTAAAAAAAATAAAAGTGCAACATCAAATCATACGTATTCATACGAAAACACCCTTAAATTTCTTCATCAGCAACTTGAATCTATTAATCCGGCTTCATCTGAGGCCTCCCGCATAAAGAATATTATCATTAAAGCCCGTCAGAAACATTATGGCAGACGAATGCAAACTGAAAACCCCGATGCATTTATACGTGCACTGGCTGAAATTAAAACAGGCCCGGACGGTAGAAAATACCCTCCGAATTACCGGCAGATAGAACTGAAAAAAGCCAGGTTGTTCAAAACAAGAATGGCAATGAGAATCAAATCACTGCCCTGGAATTCACGTGGGCCCGGAAATGTAAGCGGCAGGGGGAGAAGTATCGTCATTGATCCTGCAGATCCTTCGGGAAACACCTGGTTTGTGGCCACGGTGGGAGGCGGTATCTGGAAAACCCCAAATGCGGGCAACGATTGGGAATTTATCACGCCGGAATTTTCCTCCATATCAACCACCGCAATTGCCATTGCACCTTCCAATCCGGATGTGATTTATGCCGGTACAGGAATGGGGTATGGCCGGGTGATCGATCTGGAAGGAAGCGGCATTTGGAAATCCCCG
>QIDJ01000159.1 GCA_003228395.1 Flammeovirgaceae bacterium | reverse complement strand
GGCGGCCCCGACACATGTTTCATACCGGAACTGCACATTTCGTTTTTTGGCAAGGTATTTCAGGCCCGCATAACGTGCATACGTATCGCCTGGCGCTATCTTATTGCAGGTAACAACAGAAACACTTGCTTCAAGCGCCTGCTAGTAAAGTCCGGCAACATCGGGGCTGGCCGTGATATCAATGAATATACTGTTACGGAGGTTAAACGCTTTCATTATTTTGACAAATCGTATTAAATCGGTCTTTTGCCCGTCATAATTAAGCGATGAATTACAGTCATCAAGGTTAATGCCATTACTGTCCAGCAGCATTTTCCGGCTGTTGGCAATACCGGTAAGCTTAAACTTCATATTTTCATTGTTTTTCATAAAGGAATACTGCCTCTGTAAAATCTCCAAAAACTCTTTTCCAACATTTCCCGTACCGATCACGAACAAATGAATGGTTTTTCCGGCTTCGGCAAAAAATCCTTCATGTAATACATTTATTGCCTTTTTTTCATTTACGGCATCCACAACGATGGATATATTCCTTTCGGATGAACCCTGCGCAATTGCCTTTACGTTTACGCCATTTTCACCCAACGCGCTGAAAGCCTTACCGCTGATGCCAGGCTGATACTTCATTTTATCCCCTACCAACGCAACAATCGAAAGATTATCTTCATACTGTACCATATTTATCAACCCGCGGCTGTATTCATATTCGAATTTTTTATTTATTGCCGCTACCGCTCTTTTCCTGTCGGCCGTTGTAATGCCGATACATATGGTGTACTCTGAACATGATTGTGATATCAGCACCACATTTACGCCTGCCTGCGAAAGTGAGCCGAAAACTTTTTCGGAATACCCGGATATTCCCATCATCCCCACACCGGACACAGTCAGCAGCGTAATATTACTCAAACCGGATATACCCACTACATAGTTTTTATTGCCATTTGTGATTTTCTTAAAAATCCTTGTTCCGGTTTCATCCGGACGAAAGGTATTTTTCAGCAACAAGGGTATTTCTTTATTCAAAACCGGCTGAATAGCCATCGGAAAAAGCACCTTGGCCCCAAAGTGGGAAAGCTCGAGTGCTTCGTTATAAGAAAGTTCCGGGATGGTTGCCGCCTCTTTGATCATTTTCGGGTTTCCTGTAAGCATGCCGTCCACATCGCTCCAGATTTCAAGGCGACGGGCGTTCAGCGCCGATGCAAGAATGGCGGCAGTGTAATCAGAGCCTCCGAAGCCAAGCGTTGTGGTTTTACCATCTTTCGTGGATGCGATAAATCCTGGAAGTACACTTATATTTTGTTTTTTTAAAGATCTTTTTATTTGCCGGTTAGTCTCTTCAAAATCCACCTTCCCAAACAGGTAGGAGTCATCCGTAACAATTAGCTTTCTTGAATCAATGAAACTGATATCTGCAGAAAGTTCCCCAAGCACCTCCGACAGTATAAACGCCGATAACAGCTCGCCGAAGCTGAGCACCTTGGCTTTTGACCTGTCCGAAAGCTCTTTGATAAGGGAGATACCGGAACAAAAGTCTTCCAGCTCACTTAAATATTCTTTAACAGCGTTTAGCACCTCCTTTTGCCTTGACCGGGGTATCAGCGATTTAATGGCATGTATGTGCCTGTCGCTGAATTGAATAAACGTTTTTTTATAGTCGCCATCCAATGCTCGTGCGGCAAGTTCCTGAAGCTGGGCTGTGCATCCTCCAAAGGCGGAAACGACCACCGCCAGGGGCTCATCGTAGCGGCTGATAATATCTTTTACCTTTAAAATATTTTCCGGCGTAGCAACACTGCTGCCGCCAAACTTGATAACTATCATGTATAAATACTTTTATAATATAATTTCAGTGAATGATGGGTAGATTACTTTTCTCAGCTATAGAAAAGCGATACATTACGCGGTGATATGTGATTATTTTCCCCCTAAGGGGATTGTAATACGCATGGCTGTTGTTGCAGGCATTAAACCGGCAACGCCTGTTGAGGCTTCCAAAGTTCTTATTTGAACCACTGTACAATATGTTGTGTAAAGGCCATTCATTTTTGAGGGTGTAAAGAAAATTAAAAAAAATGAAATAACCAGTTAAGCGGGGTTAAATAAAAATTAAAAGGCACAAACGTACGCTTGTGCCAGTGGATACAGTATGCAGTTGATTTCTACTAAAGAGCATTTCAGTTTAACGTACCTTATGTTTGCCATAAGCGCTTATGTTTGGTGCCAAACGCAAACAAATGGCAGGCAATGATTCACTTTTGCTATATAAGGGCAAAAAACAACTCATAGTGCACTTTTAGTACACTATTAAATACATTGCGAACCAATTTTGACTGGTTTCAGTGTAGGGTATAAGTGGTTTGTCGTATTAGCAACCGAATACAAATCAATTAGGCATGGAAATTCATTCCCGGAATCAGTACGGCTCCTTGTTATCACTTTGTTCCCACAACCTGAAAGCTTCAAGCGCTTTTTCCCTCATAAGTTGTCTTGTTTCCAGTTTTCGTTCGGAATACGGCTTGCTTACTTCCTCATAAATAAACCGGTCATCAAACTGGTAACCGGCGGCGTCTTCCCTGGTGGCGGCAAACCAGATCCGGTCAATACGTGCCCAGTAGATGGCCCCTAAGCACATCGGGCAGGGCTCACAACTGCAATAAATTTCGCATCCCTGTAAGTTGTAAGTATTAAGTTTTTTACAGGCAGCGCGTATGGCTATAATTTCCGCATGAGCCGTGGGATCACCGGCTTCGGCTACGTGGTTTGTGCCATGGGAAATAATCTCGTCATTTTTTACGATAACCGCGCCAAAGGGCCCTCCGTTATTAGCATCCACATTTTCGATGGATAACCGGATGGCCTGTTCCATAAAACTTCTATCCATATCATTTTTTAATTCCATACAGAATAAAAGTACGCATTAGTTCAGAATTAAGGAAGCAGGTTGCAAGTGAGTGGAGTATTGAGCAGACATAAATCAGCAGATATATAAAAGTAGGCGGGAACGCCACAAACGGGCCGGCACTCCAGTAAACTGGATTTATGCAGTGTTCTGCTCTCCTGATGCCCCGGAATCAGCCCTTGTCCGGTACCTGGAGTTGGTGGTCAGTCCCGCCTTGCTCTAAGGTAATTTGTTCTTTAAAAAATTGCAATTCCTGTTACGAGATTTTTCGCATACGCAGGCTCTGTGGCGTAACTTCCAGGTACTCGTCATCCTTGATGTATTCCATCGCTTCTTCGAGTGAAAAATCAATCTTAGGGGTAATTCTAGCGCTGTCGTCCGAACCTGCCGCCCGCATGTTGGTAAGCTTTTTTCCCTTGATCAGGTTTACCTCCAGGTCATTGTCGCGGGTGTATTCCCCCACTACCTGCCCCTTATATAACCGCTCGCCCGGCGCCACAAAAAAACGTCCCCTGTCCTGAAGCCTGTCGAGCGCAAAAGCCGTGGCCTGTCCTGTCTCCATGGATACAAGTGATCCTTTATTTCGTTTGGGCAGTTCCCCTTTATGAGGCTCAAAACTCCGGAACCGGTGTGTCATCACGGCTTCGCCTGAGGTAGCGGTAAGAATATTATTGCGGAGCCCGATCAGCCCCCGTGTGGGAATATCAAATTCAAGATGTTGCAAGTCGCCCTTAGGCTCCATAACCAGAAGTTCTCCTTTTCGCTGGGTAACCAATTCAATGGCTTTTCCGGAGGATTTTTCCGGCACATCGATCACGAGGGTTTCATGCGGCTCATGCTTTATGCCGTCAATCACTTTTTCAATCACTTGCGGACGCCCTACCTGTAATTCGTACCCTTCGCGGCGCATGGTTTCGATCAAAATGGATAAATGCAGCACCCCCCTGCCATAGACTATGAATTTGTCCTCCGCATCAGTTTCTTCCACCCGCATGGCCAGGTTTTTTTCAATTTCCTTAAACAACCGGTCCCGTAATTGCCTTGAAGTAACATATTTACCTTCTTTGCCAAAAAACGGGGAGTTGTTGATCGTAAAAAGCATACTCATGGTAGGTTCATCCACTTCAATTCTTGGCATCGCCTCCGGGTCACTGATGTCTGCCAGTGTGTCGCCGATTTCAAAATCGTCAATTCCGGTAAGCGCACACAGATCGCCGCTCCGTACACGCTGCACTTTTTCTCTTCCAAGCCCGATAAATACATGCAATTCTTTTATACGTACCTTTTTATTAATCCCACCTCTTT
>QIDJ01000102.1 GCA_003228395.1 Flammeovirgaceae bacterium | reverse complement strand
GACAGGGTTACTTTTGAACCCGAAATGCATGGTGATGAATATTGGGGCATCATTACAGGAATTCATCCACGTACCAATTACATTATCCGGAAATCAGTGCACAAAAGGGGCCACGGCCATATACTTGCAGCAAATATTGATCAGGCCTTGCTCATGGCCACACACACCTATCCGCGCACTTCCCAGGGATTTATCGACCGGTTTTTGGTCAATACCGAATCATTCCGTATTCCGGCCATCCTTATTTTCAATAAAATCGACCTCCTTGATGAAGATGGCCTTCAGATACAGCGCGAACTGGCAAATGTGTATGAAACAATCGGATATACGTGTTTGTTTATTTCCGCTCTGAAAAAACAGGGGGTTAACAATTTCCACCGGCATTTGCAGGATAAAGTGACCTTGCTTGCGGGACATTCGGGAGTCGGAAAATCATCACTGATCAACATTCTTTCTCCCGAAATTGGCCAGAAAGTGAAAGAAATATCTGATTTCAGCCTGAAGGGTAAACATGCAACCACTTTTGCCGAAATGTTTGAACTAGAAACCAATACGTATATCATTGACACCCCCGGGATCAAAGAGCTTGGCATGATCGATATGGAAGACTGGGAAATCTCCCATTATTTCCCGGAAATGCGGCAATACTTAGGGGAATGTAAATTCAATAACTGCCTGCATGTAAATGAGCCGGGATGTGTGGTACTTGACGCCCTTGGCAGTGGCGCCATTCATGAATCCCGATATATGAGCTACCTTTCGATGTTGGAAAACGAGGATAACCGGAGGTAACGGAAAGATAAATAAAGTTGATCAGGTCAGAAGGCTTATTGCAGTATTATAAAGCAGCCACTCTATCCTGCTTATATTGTTTTGTCGCATCAACCGGATATAACCGGCTGCTATCTCCTTCTCACCAGCCCATATCGCCTGCCGGCATTCATACCGTAACCGGGTATTCAACGCCTTCCTCTCACCTTCTTCGGTAACCATCTGCATCGCCTTTTCGCAAACCCTGTGCGTGGATTGGTAATAAGGCCGGTAATTTTTGTTTTGCAGGTCCGATTTTGATCCTTTCACAATCCGTCGTTTCACCAATTGCCCGGAGGAATAACAAAAATAAAAACTTCGTGACGCCCGAACCAGGAAGTCAAAATCTTCATAGTCAAGTGTCTCATCGTATCCGTTCAGGCTTTCAAACACTTCCCTGCGGGCCATCAGCGTGGGGGGGCATATAAAATACCGCTCCAGCACGGTTTTAAAAACATCGCCTTCCGGCATGGCCGCTAATGTTCTCGCTGTTTTGGCTTTACGAGAATGAATGCCTGTCGTCTTCCCGTCTTCATTGAATATCAGGGCGTCCGAGTAGTGCACGCCGTACTCCGGCCCCTTCATCTGCAGCGCTTCCACTCCGGTGCGAACTCTCCGGGGCATCAACATGTCATCAGCAGCAAAATCAATAATAAACGCACCCTCCGAGCGCTTCAACGCCTTGTTGAATGTCCGGCAATTGCCTGAATTTTGTTTATTCTCAATGAAGATGATCTCCGGATGCTGGTCTATAACAGATCGAATTATTTCCACGGAATTATCCGTTGAGTAGTCGTCTGCTACAATTAACTGGACATTGGGATAATCCTGGGCCAGAACGGAATCCAATGCCTCGCGAATAAACCGGCTGTGATTATAGCAGATACAAATGATGCTTACAAGCGGATAATCCATTTTTTCCCGTTTTCATTTTATCCATAAAAACCTCTTTTTATGGCTGTCTATAGCGCCCAGCTCCCGTTTAAACCTGTAAAGGCCTTCATTTATCTCTCCATCGAGGCTTGAAATACCCAGATCGATAAACGGAATACTGTTTTCCTGACAATAGGCGTAAACAAAATTAATAGACATCACTGTCGGGCTGAAATTCAAATAATCTTCGTGATCGGCATGATAAAAATTATAAACAATGTTAGCGTTAATCCGTATGCTGATGACTGCCGCTATAATCTTGTCATCATCCATCGTAGTAAAAAGCAAATAGTGATCCGGATGTAACAGAAACATCCGCTCCAGCTCATCATATGGCATGGCCTCCGGGTAGTTCTTTCGCTTTCTAGCCATGACAAGCAGTTTATAAGCTTCCCTGAGCCGTGAAAAATTTCCCATCTCCCCTGAAAACCCTCTTTTGAAACAATTATTCAATCGCCGTCGTTCGTCAGATAATATAACTGACGAAAAAATAGCCGTGCTTACCGGAAGGTGCTGGTTGCGGTCAGAAACGTTTAGTTCAATACCATTTTCAACATAACAATCCCTGATGATGTCGGAAATCTCCTGATTATAAAAATCCGGATAGTGGACTATTTTTAAACGTGAAACAGCGTTTTTTTTAAGCCACTCCAGAATCTGAACTACAAATGTGCTTATGACTTCACGGCCAGCACTGCGGCTGCATTCCACAGAGCCATAAGGCGCCTTCCATGGGCTAAAGGCCTGATCCCTGATGATTACAACTGAAAATTTAGCTACTGGCAGGTTTGTGTTGCAGTCAATAAGAAAAAAGAGGATACGGTTTCCTGTTTCAGGCCTGCTGAAAATAAACTTGTTTGAATTGAATAATGATACCCCCTCCAGTTCTATATCGGGTTGACTTTCATAAACGCTAAATACATAGCTGTCAGCTAATGCAGCCATAGCATCGAAGGATTAATCAGTTACACGAAGCAATAATAGTTATAAAATTTAATTCAGCTAAGTTTGGAAAAAAAATCCGTTTGCAAGCGTGGTATTTTTGATTTTATGCATATTAATGAATGTAGGGATTTTTACCGTTTTCCGGTTGTATCCAAGGTATGGCATAGATACGTTTCAGGCCATCGTAATCAACTACGTGGTATGTGTTATTACGGGGGTTATTTTTATTGGTAATACGGCTTCTTTCCAATCCATCTCGTTGACCGCACCCTGGATGGTCGTTTCATTCTTTCTTGGTGGTGTATTTGTAGGTGGGTTTTATCTTACGGCCATCACCACACAGCGATTCAGCATGACCGTATCATCCGTAGCCAGTAAAATTTCCATGGCCATTCCCGTGCTTTTCGCCCTGTTTATCTTCGATATCAAATCCAAAATTTTCGATGGTTGGAATTTCCTGGGCCTTTTTTTAGCGTTAGCCGCGATTTACCTGACATCCGTCAAATCAAAAACAGGGCTACTATCCGGTAAGGCCTCCGGCCTGCTGATTTTATTGCCGGTTTCAGTATTTCTGATCGGAGGAGCGATTGACACCACCATCAACTACACCAACTACATGTATCTTACAAAAGAAGACGAAGCCATATTCCCTGTTTTTGTGTTTCTTTCAGCAGCCATTTTCGGAATCATTTTAATATCTTTCAAAGGGTACCGGATCAGGAAAAAAAATATTAAAGGCGGAGTTATGCTGGGTATTATCAATTATTTCTCACTTTATTTTCTTGTACGTGCATTGTCGGCATTCAAAAATGACGGTGCCATGGTTTACCCGATATTAAACATGGGGATCATCATGCTATCAGCCCTGGTCAGTGTGTTGATTTTTCACGAAAAAATGGAACGCAGAAACAAACTGGGACTTATTATTTCATTTGTGGCTATATTTCTGATATCATACCAGGAGTTGTTCCTGATTTTTAACTTTTAATGGAAACCGACGCTTATCTGACGATTCTGAACCCTTCTGAAGGCTTTTACAAAGAAAAAGGAAGCAAATTCTATGCATTTGCATATCCGGTTATCGATGAAGAAGCTATTAAGGAAATTACCAAAAATCTCAGAAAAAAGTATTACGATGCCAGGCACCATTGCTATGCCTGGGTACTTGGCGCTGATCACAGCCGGTTTCGCACAAATGACGACGGCGAGCCCGGCCATTCAGCAGGTGATCCGATTCTCGGCCAAATTCGTTCTCGAAAGCTTACGAATGTACTGCTTGTGGTTGTCCGGTATTTTGGGGGTAAAAAGCTGGGTATAAGCGGACTGATACGTGCATATAAAACCGCTGCATCCGATGCACTGAATCATGCTGTAATTCGTAAGGTGGACGTTACCACTCCAATCCGTCTCGTCTTCGGGTACGAATCTACTGCTGCAGTTATGCGGTTGGTGGATGAATTGAAACTGGAAATCAAGAGTCAGGTTTTTGAGCATAATTGCGAACTGTTAGCTGAGATTAAAGTTAATCAGGTCGGTACG
>QIDJ01000333.1 GCA_003228395.1 Flammeovirgaceae bacterium | reverse complement strand
TTTCAAGGTCTAGAAGGAGTTCCACAATGTCTTTGGCGTCATTTACCGTGCCTCCATATGTATCCATCTCCAGTATTATCAGATCTGCTTTTATTTCATCCGCATGCTCCATTGCAAGTTTCACATACCGTGTGTACCGGGGATCAATGTTTGATTTAATTTCCATTACCATTACTTTTTTTTGTTCCTGTCCGAACAAACCGGCGGAAAGAAGCATGGCAAAATATAAAAACAGATATTTCAGCATATGCGGTGTTTTGTGTTACTTTTAGCAAATCTATTTCTTTTCTGTTAAATAACGTATAACCAAATTTGCAATGTCAGTTAATAGTTGGCATTATTCATGCTATATCGGGGAAAAAAGCGTTCTACCAATGCAAAAGATGATGAATCAATTGACATGTTGAAGGTAAAATTTTTCTGGTGGTTTTTGGTGGTATGGTTGGTTATTTCCGGGCCTGCACACTGTGCGGATATTGCTTTTGAATCAGATTCACTCAGGATTCAAAAAAGAGCGGCATACTGGGTGATTGTGCATGAGGTGGACCCGGGAGAAACCGTCTATGCGCTGTCGCGACGGTATGCGGTTAGTGTTGAACAAATATTAAAATTAAACCCGGTTGCTGAAAACGACCTGCACGTGGGCCAATTGCTGTACATCCCATTTTCAAGCAGTAAATATTACATGCATAAAGTAAAAAAAGGCGAAACGCTTTATTCCATTTCGATATTGTTTCACATATCCGTTAATGAACTCAAAACGTGGAATAAATTGGGTGAAAATGAAATACATATTGATCAGGAATTGAAGATTTTGGAAATCCGTGCAGAAATTTTACCCGTACAGTCCTCGAAATGGATTTATCATACCACAGTGGCGGGCGAAACGCTCTACAGCATAGCCGGTAAGTACCAGGTTACTGTGGATGAACTGAAAAATTGGAATGCCCTGGTAAGTGATGAAATTGTAGTGGGTCAGCAGTTACGGATGCCTGCCGGAGACGATACCGTGATGGAGCAACCACAGGCGGACATAGACGAAAAAGATGTCAGCAATAAAAACGAACAGTTTATTGATAAAAACGACATTGATGAAATGAAAGCGTCTGGCATGCCGGGATTACCGGTATTGGATTTTCCTATGAGAGAGGAACGTGGACTGGCTGCGCTGATCGAAGGTACCGGGAGCAGTAATAAATACCTGGCATTGCACCGGTCGGCGTCTCCGGGCACGATCCTTATGGTAAGAAATGAGATGAACAACCAGGTTGTATTTGTGCGTGTAATCGGCAGACTTCCCGATACAGGAGCCAACGCCAAAGTGATCGTGAAAATATCCAAACCTGCCTGGGAGATAATAAACGCAGTGAACCCGAAATTGCGGGTGAAAGTCTCTTA
The DNA here is from genome assembly GCA_003228395.1 of Flammeovirgaceae bacterium. Lineage (GTDB taxonomy): Bacteria > Bacteroidota > Bacteroidia > Cytophagales > Cyclobacteriaceae > SZUA-230. The sequence goes on along the minus strand of QIDJ01000333.1, from coordinate 2,839 downwards.
CTTCAGCGAACGCTAATTAAACGAATACAAATCAGGTGATCTATGCGCGCCACCCTTGCGTGTTTCACCTAATGGGTGAATGATATTTAAACCAAGTATTTTTTTTCGAAAATTTCTCCGGTCGATTTTTTTACCCAGAATAACCTCATATAGCTTTTGCAGTTCAGGTAACGTAAATTTTTTTGGCATAACATATTTACCCATAGGTTGATACTGTAATGCATCACGCAACGCTATCAATGCGGCATCAACAATGTGGTGGTGATCATAGAGAAGGACTGGTAATTGCTCCAATTCCCACCAGCGGCATTCTTCAGAAAACAGGTCAGGAACAGGTTTGACTTTATTGAAATCAACAAGGGCAAAGTATCCGATTGTCACAAACCTGCCTTTGATCCAATCGATCGCTTCTTTGGAAAACCTGACAGGTAATAAAGAAATATCAAGATTGCCATCTGCCTTATTTCTGTCCGGGTCAGAAAATGTGTGAAACTGACGCAAAAAAATATTTGACAACTCCGTTCTTTCACTTAGCACGCGTTGAGCAGCAGCATCGGCATGTTCATTTTTTTTAATAAACCCGCCGGGTAATGCCCACCGGTTAATTGTTTTCCATTTTAGAAGGAGAACCCGGAGACTTTTGTTATGAAACCCGAATATGACGCAGTCGATAGATATATGATCAAGATAATCCTTACCAATGCTATTCGGATTCATTTTTAAATTAATTAAAATTCCTGATTTTTATTGCGTTAAATATACGCATTAAATTGAAATTTTTATATTATTGCGTAAATATTACACATTAGGCATAAGCAGTTATGAAAAAATTTTTAAAAGTACTCCTGTATCTGGTTGGAGCACTGGTACTTATCGGATTTGCCCTGGTGATTGGATTTAAAATTTATTTTAACAAAAAATCGAAACAGTTTTTGTCGCAGGCAGGTCTGGAAGCTCCGTTATTGGTTGTGGCAGGGGAGAATTTCAGAGACCTGAACAAAAATGGTGCACTTGATGTCTATGAGGATTTTCGTAGGCCGGTTGAAGAAAGGGTAGCGGATATTCTCCGCCAAATGACACTGGAAGAAAAAGCCGGGATGATGTTTATCAACATGATAGCGGCAGGCAGGAAAGGGGAATTAATGGAAATCCCAACCAAAGATGACATGATCAGTTTGATGGTACCGTCGAATTCGGAATATGTGATCGGGAAAAAAATGAATCATTTTAACGTACTCGATCTGGGAACTCCCGAATTAGCTGCCAAATGGATGAATAACCTGCAGAAGCTTGCTGAGCGCACCCGGCTCGGAATCCCTGTTACCATGGCAACCGATCCGAGGCATTCATTTTCAAAGAATATTGGCTTCAATCTGAATTCAGGAAGTTTCAGCCAATGGCCCGAACCCATCGGCCTGGCAGCTACCCGGGATACAGCATTGGTTAGGGAATTTGGAAATATTGCCCGTCAGGAGTACCTCGCGGTGGGTATCCGGCTGGCATTGCACCCGATGGCCGATCTGGCCACGGAACCGCGGTGGCCCCGCATTGACGGAACATTCGGAGAGGATGCTGCATTGTCATCAAAAATGTTGTACGCATATATCAAAGGGTTTCAGGGTGATTCACTGGGTGAATGGAGTGTGGCTGCCATGACGAAGCACTTTGCCGGCGGAGGCCCACAAAAAGATGGTATGGACCCGCATTTTGAATTTGGGAAAGAACAAATTTACCCTGGGAATAATTTCGATTACCATCTGATCCCGTTTGAAAAAGGGGCCTTTGCTGCAGGTACGGCTCAGATTATGCCTTACTATGGCATACCCATGGACCAGACAAGTGAAAATGTAGGATTTGCATTTAACAAAGATATCATTACCGGCCTGCTGCGCGAAAAGTATGGATTTGATGGTGTGGTATGCACCGACTGGAGTCTGCTTACCGATAAAAGCATGCTGGGGCGCGTATTTCTGCCGGCTACCGGATGGGGCGTGGAAGACCTGACCCTTGAGGAACGCATACTAAAAGCGATCGATGCGGGAATCGACCAGTTTGGAGGAGAAAGTATTCCTGAGGTAATGGTAGAGCTGGTCACATCGGGACGCCTGAGCGAATCACGGCTCGATGAATCGGTGCGCAGGCTGCTGCGCGATAAATTTCAGCTGGGGTTGTTTGACGATCCGTATGTGGATGTGGAAAATGCCGGGAAGGTAGTGGGTAAGCCTGAGTTTATTGAAAAGGGAATTGAGGCGCAGCGAAAATCGCTGGTGCTGCTTAAAAAAGACCGGCTGCCCTTAAACGGAAACCTCAAGTTGTATATTGAAAATATTGACCCGGAAGTAGCTGGCAGATACGGGGAGGTTGTTGCCACGCCTGAAGAAGCTGATTTTGCGATTTTGAGACTGGAGACGCCGTTTTACCCGGTAGGAGAGGGGTTTGCCCAAATGTTTAAGCACGGGGATCTTGATTTTAAAGGAGAAGAGAAAGCCCGGATACTTGGGATACTTGGAAAAGTTCCCACAATCGTTGATATCAAATTGTCGCGCCCCGCAGTGATCCCGGAAATAGCCGATAAATGCGTTGGCCTCATCGGAAATTTTGCTGCTGGTGATCAGGTAATTCTGGATCTTATTTTTGGCCAATTCAATCCTTCAGGCAAACTGCCTTTTGAACTCCCCGCTTCGATGGAGGCGGTTGAAAATCAAATTGAGGATATACCGTACGATTCGAAAGATCCGTTATATCCTTTCGGATACTGCTTGAGTTACTGATAGTTACTTTTGCCGTACGGGGTTTCGAAGGTATGTAAAACGACGTATTGATTGCGGTCATTAACCGC
>QIDJ01000352.1 GCA_003228395.1 Flammeovirgaceae bacterium | reverse complement strand
GTTACATCCGGATACCGCGCCGTCTGTTCAGTGGCATTGCCCGACAGCCGGTGTATTCTGCTGAGTTTGGGATTAAGTTATCCATCACAGACTTACAATAGAACGAGAATAGTACTTGATATGTCTCATCAGCCTGTTCTGAAAATACGCCAACTAAAATATTATCAATTGCACTTCGCAGTAATCTGAGAAAGCATCCATTTTTACACCAGGAAACACGCCGTATGTTTGGAATAATGCCGATATTGGCAAAAAAATGTATGTTCGGAAGATTAAAAGAAAATTTGAATGGAAAGACGCATATTGTTCTTTGTTGTAATAATCCTGATCTTAACTCATTGTACGGGGGTTGATGATCAGTCAAAGGTAGATGTTCTTGGAGTACCGAACAACGGCCTGCAGCCAAAGGTCAAAGTCGATCAGACAGGTCAGGTACATCTCCTCTACTACAAAGGCAGCCCGCAATCCGGAGATCTGTTTTATATCCGAAAACTGAAAAATGGGGAATTCTCTGATCCGCTGGAGGTTAACAGTATTCCCGGTAGCGCCGTTTCCATAGGGACCATACGTGGCGCTCAGTTTGCTGTTGATCGGGATAACAGCATCCATGTTGTTTGGAACGGTTCGATGAGCACAAAACCGGATTCCCTTGCCGGTCCTGCCATGTACTATACACATTTAAGTGAGAATAAAACGGCGTTTGAACCGCAACAGATCATATCAGGAGAATGGCCCGTTGACGGCGGCGGCGCCATTACTGCGGACCTCCGGGGAAACATTTACGTATTCTGGCATTCGGCTATCCAGGGATCCAAAGAAAAGGATCGAAATGTTTTTCTCAGAATATCCAATGATCAGGGAAAGTACTTCGGCAATGAATTGGCCATAAGCCCAGCCGGTGTGTGTGGCTGCTGTGCCATGCAGGCAGCAAGTGACAGTGAGGGAAACATATACGTGGTTTACCGGACGGCCACCGAAAACAAAAACCGGGATATAAATTTGCTTGTTTCCACCGATAGCGGGAAAACCTTTAAGGATAAAATACTGGATAGATGGGAATTGAATGCGTGCCCGATGAGCAGTATGTCATTTCTTGAAACGAAAAACGGCATGTTGGCAGGCTGGGAAACCGAACAACAAGTCAGGATGACATTAATTGCGAAGGGTACAGTGAATTCAGGTCGGATAATTTCACCAACGGGAGATCTGAAAGGAAGCAAGCATCCTGTATTTTCAACCTCCCCAAAAGGCAACGTTTTGATTTCCTGGACCGAAGGAACCGGCTGGGAGCAGGGCGGCTCCATCGCCTGGCAGGAATATGATGCGGATATGAATCCCGTTTCAGAAATCGGCCGTTTACCTGCGGGGGTATCTGTCTGGAGTTTTGTGGCCTCCTATTATGACCGGAATGGCAATACGTTTCGTATTTTTCACTAAAATAATTTTTCGCCGAGATGTATCCGGGGAAAAGTATTTATTTGCCTCCCCCTCATTCTTCGGAGTCGGCTTCAAGCAAGTCATGGTCACCACTTCGTGGCATTTTTTGTTCCTCACTGGCGCGGAAGTTACTTCCGTGTAAAACTCACTGGCGCGGAAGTTTTCAATCACCATAGCCGATAGGAATAGGCAATTACTTCCGCAACTTCTCCGCAAGTACCGTCCGCCACTACCTCCAACATCCGCTTCAAGGTTACTCGTAAGAGAACCTTGAAGATTTACAATTGCAATTAATTAGGGTAAGAAAGTATTTTTCTAATATTCCTTCAACAAGGTCCCTGCCAAAGGCAGGCAGGCCTTTCAGGTGACCTTGTTGTGGATGAGGTGTGGCACGGCCTGCATGATTTTCCTCTTCAGGGCCTGCCCGGCCGGTCCGGTGGGTGTCTTCTTGTTCCTGACTATACGTAATACTTTATCACGATATTAATTAGTGCAAAATTCCGATTAATAACGTTATTAATGCCGTTATTAATAACGTTATTCTTTTCTGGGTTTTTCCGCAATAAGGCCATTCAAGTTGCTTTTAAGCAACTGTCAAAAAGTAATTTCATTTTTTTACCTGATTATACGCTGTATATCTACGAAAATGCTTCTATATGCAGATAAATAATTATTATGAAGGAGAATAACGTACATAATCTATGAGAAAACAATATCACTTTCGCCCCTCCGGCCGGGGGTATGATGCCTGGGACGTTGACCGGTTGGTGGAGTTATCAAAGGATTTAGCACCTCAACCGGCGAACATTGATTCTTTACGCGAAATCGATGAGAATTTCTGGTTTGCCGGTAAAAACGATCGTCCTACCTGCCTGGCCATCGTGGCGCATATGCGGTTGATTGAAGCGGCGGATATGATTTTCCGATTATCCTGTCGTCGGATGGCCGCGTGATGGATGGCATGCACCGGGTGGCAAAAGCCCTGTGGAAAGGGGAGGAGTCCATTGAGGCCGTACAATTTCGCCGTGATCCGGAGCCGGATTACACGGATGTGCAACCGGATGAACTGCCATACTAACAGACAGCAATCTAATGTTGGAAGGAGGATGTTGAGGGATTTATAACGGCATCTGCCATGAATATAATACCTCAGAAAGAAGAGATTAGATATGCTTAAACACTATAGATTTGCCATAGCAGATTAGTCTTGATAGTTTCCTTTTAGTAACTTTGGCCGGATTACTTAAATTCATATAGAAATGAAGTTATTTATAAATTTTTCTTTTATAGTTATAACCATAGTTTTATTTGGCTGTGCTTCAACCTCTAAAGCCACGATAGATAAATCCGATGCAGCGAAAACATTTAATAAGAATCCGGAGCTTGGGGTAGTTTATGTTTACCGACCAGGCAGGGCAGTTGGGGCAGCAACGCAAACTCAAATAAAAATAAATGGTATGGATGCCGGAGGTACCGGCCCGGGAACTTTCTTTAGATGGGAATTGCCCGCAGGTAATTATAAATTTTCATGCTTTACAGTAGAGAGCTCAGCTGTAGTTGAAGTTGATGTCAAGGCCGGAGAGCATTACTTTCTCAGACAAGATGAAAGATTAGGTATAAATGGCGGTAGGGTTACCCTTAAAGCTGTTGACGAAAAAACCGGTATGGAGGCGGTGAAGAAATACAATCTATTAGTGAGTACCTACGATAATTGAGTAATCATTACCTTCTAGCTCAACAGATCAATGGACTGTAATCTTTATGGGTGTATAGCTTAAGCACATACTGCCTACCTGTTCTAATCCATTTGGCAGCTACGGTTATAAAACGAAAAATAAATTTCTTCAAACGAAAATTTTCAATCGCCATAGCCGATAGGCGAAGGCGATTACTTCTGCGACTTCTCCGCAAGTAATGGCCGCTACTACCTCCTGCATCTGCTTCAAGGTTACTCGTAAGAGAACCTTGAAGATTTACAAGTGCAATTGGTTGATAAGGATAAGGAAGTATTTTTCTAATATTCCTTCAACAAGGTCCCTGCCAAAGGCAGGCAGGCCTTTCAGGTGACCTTGTTGTGGATGAGTGTTATTATTAGTGCTGAGCGCTTGCCAGCCGAAGCTCTGCGAAGGCTGGGATTGCCTCCCCCTCATTCTTCGGGGTCGGCGATCTGATAATTCGGATTAAAAAGCGAAGATTATTCTAATTCCAGGCAATATCCTTTTTTTGATTTAATAAAAGTATTAATGGAAACAGAATTAGTTCTCAAGATTGATTCGATTACACGTGTGGTAGAGTTACCCGTGCGAATCCATATTATCTTGGGTGGAAAGCCATTAATCAGTGCAATCTCTAAAAAATCTGAATCCTGAGTAACAATAGTGTATCCATTCCTCTTGGCAAATTCCCAAATGATAAAATCATCTTTTCTGGCTAAATTTTGAAGTCTGGTGTGGGTTGATTCGGGAAATACATCGAATAATCTTTCAATTAGTTTATGCGAAAGATTTTGATCGAATAACAACTTCATAATGCTGAAGTAATAATTCGATTTTCCCGATCTGCTGCAAAAGATAAGGCTGCCCTGATATCATTTTCTTCCAAATCAGGGAAATCGCTAAGGATTTCTTTAAATGTCATACCTGCGGCAAGCCAGTTTAAAATATCGTAAACCGTAATCCTTAATCCTCTAATACAAGGTTTACCTCCCCTCTTACCTGGCTCAATTGTAATATAATCTTTATAATCTATCTTTTCCATATAGTAAAGATAAGAATTTTGCTCTTTTTATCTAACAAGTAATGGCCGCCAC
>QIDJ01000016.1 GCA_003228395.1 Flammeovirgaceae bacterium | reverse complement strand
GCCCGTTTTTTTTCAGTACAGTGAGCTGCTATCTTCACTTCAATGGAAATTACTGCATGCCATTGCACTTGAAAACCAGGTGTAAAATCCAACGTGACAAGATTTTCTGACAAAACACCGGTTTGGCAATGCTTCCTCTGTTCTCAGAGCCCTCGAAGCATTAATTAATAAAGAGCTCGTTCTGAAAACTATTAAAAAGGAAGAAAGTTATTATGAAGTTTACGATGTATTTCTTTCAAGATGGCTGGAAAGACTCTAATCTGGAAGGGCCGATAATATGTAAAACTGGATCAGGTTTTCAATTCCAACCCAATATGTAATTCAAAAAAGCCGGCAACAATAACACATTGTATGTGTCGTCACCGGCTTTTCTGATCTGTACAACCTTAACTAACTAAACTTAACCGAGATACTCTTTTAAAAGAGATTTTCTTTTTGATGTTCTGAGTTTGGCGAGCGCCCGCAGCTTGATCTGCCGGATACGTTCATTGGTCAGATCGAACTTCTCTCCAATTTCACCGAGGGTGAGCGGCTGTCCGGTACTAAGCCCGTAATACAGCTTCACTACCTCTTTTTCCTGTTCGGTTAAAGAGGAAAGTGCACGCTCGGTCTCAATTTTCAATGAATGTATCCGATCCATGTGCGTATCGGCGCGGTCCACTTCTTTGTCTTCAAGCACATCAAGCAGGCTGTTTGACTCCTCCGCTTTGAAAGGTGCATTAACAGATACATGACGTCCGGCCAGATTCATCACTTTCAGCACCTCGTTTTTATCCATACTCACAATTTTTGCCAGCTCTTCTGCCGTAGGCGTCCGCTCTTCATGCTGCTCGATTTTCATAATGGCCGCATTGATTTTGCCCAGAGAATCTACTTTATTCAATGGCATACGGATCAGCCTTGACTGTTCAGAGATAGCCTGAATGATGGATTGCCGGATCCACCAAACCGCATACGATATAAACTTAAATCCTTTGGTTTCATCAAATCGCTGGGCAGCTTTTACCAACCCTATATTACCTTCATTTATCAGATCGTTGAGTGATAAGCCCGAATTTTGATATTTTTTCGCCACAGAAACAACAAATCTCAGGTTAGCTCTTACCATTTTGTCGAGCGCCGCCTGATCGCCTTGTTTGATACGGCGTGCCAGAGCCACTTCTTCTTCCGGAGTTACCATTTGTTCTTTGCTGATATCCTGAAGATACTTGTTGAGTGATTCGCTGCTCCTGTTTGTAATCGACTTTGTTACTTTTAATTGTCGCATTTTAACCTCCTGTCTTTCCAATAATCGTTACTATCCAATAATAATTACAAACAAAACGCCTAAAAGGTTGTGTTTGTTACTACTTTTTTTCAAATCAGATGTAACACGCCTTTTAAATACAACAAAAATCAGACCGAAATAAATCCCTTATTCATGTCTAATTCAATGTTTTCCCACGTATAACTACAAATTCCACCCGCCGGTTTCTGGCTCTGCCTTTGTCTGTATTATTTGAATCAAGCGGAGCTGTTTCACCCATAAACCGGCTTGTTATCCTATCAGGTTTAACGCCTAAATCGAATAAATGTTTTATAACCGCATCCGATCTCCTCTGTGAAAGCTGCATATTGTACACATCGGAGCCCTGATTGTCGGTATGTCCGGTCACTTCAACACGGATATCCGGGTTACTTTCAAGCAGCTGATAAATGGAATAAATGAATTGTACATACGCATCGGAAATTTCATACGAATCAAACGCAAACTCAATATTAACTATCTTGAAATCAGCGATTACCACCTCCGGATCAGGCAGTAGGTTCCTGTTTTCATCCATCACATCCATTTCTACTCCTGATGCTCTGGCAGTCACCTCATTCGTTGTAACCGTCAGAGGGATCGTTTGATCAGGTTGTACCTTGTCAAACCGGTCGTCTGTTTCATCAAGCGTAACGACTATTTCTCCGGAACTCCGGAAGGAACCTGCTTCAAGAAATACACCAGAATCCAGAATACCGTCCGATACATCTGCAACAGCCATTTTGATATGGTATATTTCAACAGGAATTACCGTAAACCGGGCCTGTAAAACCACTGTAAAGCCATCAAATTGGACATCATATCGTGGTGGATCTACTTTTTTCTGGTATTTTCTGTTTTTTATCACTTTTCGCTTCCTGACATCCCAGATAAACGGATCCGATGTATTGTAATAGGGGTTGTCCACATAATACATTTTCCCTTGTTCATGATTCACATTGTTTATAGTGATAGCGGTTTTACCATCAGGCAGCGTAGCAAGGTTTACATGATCAGCATTGGGTCCGGTAAGGAAAAACCCGAAAACGTCATTGAATTTAGAGCCTACATATTCCTGGTATTCCTCGGAAGCAAAAACAAAATTGAACGACAACATTTCCGAACTTGTAATAAAATCAAACGCAAGTACGGCGGCATCGTAGGTCTTGCCGCGGGTAACTTTGTTGAGGTCTTCATCACCCGGAGTGTTGCTGGCCCATCCCGAACGCGGGCTTTTGTTGGGCCCGATACTGTAATACACATTTCCCGTAGAAAGTAGTATCCCCTCTTTAATGCCTACCTGGGCCGAGCTATCGGTAAACAATGCAATCGAATACGGGGCCCCGTGAGAAGTGACATTGCCTACCAGAATTCCCTGTCCGATTAGAATATCCTGAACCAGAAATTCGGCCGACCGGGTGGTATCCACCCTGATCTGTGCATACCCATTCTCTGGAGCAAAAATGATCATTGCAACAGTGAAAAGCACGTAAATTGTTTTACCGAAAAACATCAGATTACCAGGCCAGTAAGTAAAATAACGTAAAATAAGTTAATAAATTCTACTCAAAAAGTCAAATTGCTGACTTTCTGAAAGTTAATTTTGGCGCCAGAAGTCAGAAGCCGGTGAATCAATCCGGGGTTTTGAAAGTGCTTTGTTCGCTTTTTAATCGGACAATCCGTTGATATGACTCCCTAACCCGGTCTTCATCAACCAGTCCATCATTTACCAGCGACCGGATGATCCGGTGAATATTCCGGGCGCCGGATTCGTCTTCCGGCGCCAGATTATTGGAAAAAAGCAGCACATCCACACCAGCATTGATACAAAGTTTGATAGCAGTTTTCAATCCGTAGTGATCGCTTATGGCACGCATATGCATATCATCTGAAAACACTACCCCATCGTAGCCAAGTTCGTTGCGCAGCAGTCCCTGTACAACAGCATGCGACAACGTTGCCGGAAGCTCCAGCGAGTCAAGCCTGCCATTGATGATATGCGCAGTCATAATTGCATCAACTTTACCGGACTCTATCAGCAACCGGTAGGGAATCAATTCATCGGGCGTCCAGACATCGGTGACATCGGCCATCCCCAGATGTGTATCGCCCGTGGAACTGCCGTGTCCCGGAAAATGTTTGAGCGAGGTTACGATATGGAAATTACGGTGCGAGGCAACTACCACCCCTGCATGTCTCGCAACCACCAATGGATCCGCGGAATAGGCCCTGCCCTTACCAGCTATTATCGGGTTGGTGGCATTGGTAGCCAGGTCTGTAACCGGGGCAAAATTCACATTGATTCCCAGGCCAGCCAGTGTAGCAGCCGTTAAATCAGCATAAAAGCGCGTAGAGTCTTCATTATCAATGCTTCCAAGGTATGCTGCCGTAACCGATGGCGGAAATCCATATTTTGTTTTAAGCCGGTTTACACGACCTCCCTCCTGGTCAATAGCAATCCAAAGTGGTATGGATGCAGCCTTTTGCATCGTAAATGTCAGGGTTTTAACCCCTTTCCATGGTTTCGAAGCTGAAATATTCTTTTCATACAGGATAACACCACCTACATACCCTTTTTTGATATCGCTAAACAAGGCGGTATCCGCATCAGCCGTTTTACCATGAAACCCGACCATGATCATCTGCCCTATCATAATATCCAGCGAATCGGCCTGCAAAGGATCAGGTTGCCTGCCCGCTGCCGGCAGTGTCAGTAAAACGCAAGTCAATATGTATAAAATTGATAGATTTCTGTTAATATTTTTCATGTGCTTCCCAAAGTATTTTTTCCATTTCGCGTTTAATATTGCCCGAGGTGTTATTGTAATTATTATTCATAAAACTGAATATCAGCATTTTCCCGGTTTTTGTTATAAGGAATCCTGACAAACAGTGATTATTGCTCAGTGTACCAGTTTTACCATAAATATACGGAGTATCGGAGATGTACCAGTTTTTGAGTGTTCCGACGCTGCCG
>QIDJ01000277.1 GCA_003228395.1 Flammeovirgaceae bacterium | reverse complement strand
GTTTTATCCATTGCCCGACACGGTTTATCCTGGCGGATTTGGGTAATCTCCCTAACGAAACACTTTTCCGCCTTAAAACTGTAATTCAACGGTTTTTTTCTCTCCGTCCCGCATGACGGTTACGGAAACGGTGTCGCCCTTTTTAAATCTGCTCAATGCCTCCATGTAAGCATAGATGTCATCGATAACATGGTCACCCATTTGTATCACTATATCTCCTTTTTGCAGCCCTGCGTTGGCGGCAGGTTTTCCGTCTGAAACTCCATCTATTTTAACGCCTCCTTCATCAAACATATAATCAGGAATAATACCCAGCGTAACTGCAAAACGGGGAGCTCTCCGGCCTTCATCATCTTTGGTTTTGGTGAAGGTAAGTTTTACGTCTTTGTTCAATGCACGATTGACCTCCATGATATAATCATAAACCAGCTTCATACCGTCATAATTAATCAACTCAGGGTCATCGGTAGGTTTATGGTAATTCTCGTGCGTTCCCGTAAAAAATTGCAAAACAGGAATATCAGATAAATAAAATGCGGTCTGGTCAGAAGGGCCAACACCTGATTCGGTAGTATTTATATTCAACGGCGGAATAATTATTTTCTGTATCAGGCTGTCCCAGACCGGCGAAGTGCCAACCCCATTGATAGCAATGTCATAATCAGCCGTATCAAGACGGCCCACCATGTCTATGTTGATCATGTATGTAACATTTTCAAGGTCTATGGTCGGGTTTTTAGTGAAATAGTTTGCGCCAAGCAGGCCTTTTTCTTCTCCCGAGAAGGCGATGAATAGGTAATTAAGATTTTTAAGCGATGAATTCTTCATGGCTCCTGCCAGTTCGATCAGCATGGCGGTTCCCGAGGCGTTATCATCAGCTCCGTTATGAATCAGGGCTTCTTCACCGCGGTAAAGCGAACCGCCGTGGCGGCCATAACCCAGGTGGTCATAATGCGCTCCGATAATTGCCGAATAGGTTGCATTGTTATCAATCCATCCGATTACATTACGGCCCGTACGATTATCGTCAATCAACTCCGTGTGCAATTCCGCTTGTTTTTTTTCATTTACAAGCGAAGCGTCTTCTATAAAAACTACAGGAATTCCTACGCGTGCAATTTTGTCCGTATAGTTTTTGTCCGGATTGGCAGCCGTAGGATCCTCATTGATGAGAATTACGGCCGAGGCCCCTTTATCTTCTGCTTTTTTAACCCGGTCTTTGATACTGTGATAGGCGAGGTATTTGGAATGCGGATGTATGCCGTCGGGCGAAGAAATGCTGAAAACCGCAATTTGCCCTTTTAACGAACTTATTTTTGCATAATCGCTGTAGTCAAGATCAGGCGCTTCAATGCCAAAACCGACATGTACAAGCGCTCCGGAGGCTTCACCGTTTGCCGAAAAATTCATAACAAAATAATTATCATCAAGCTTCAGTTTATTTCCATCGATTGTAAGATGAACCTCACCCGGATTTTTCCCCATAAGAAAATCAAAATCCTGAAAATACCCATCGCTTCCTTTGGGTTCAAGGCTGCCAGATTTAAATTGAGACGAAATATATTCGGCCGCTTTTTTTTCTCCCTCTGTGCCCGCTTCACGCCCTTCCAGCGCATCCGAGGCCAGGTATTCAATATGTTTTTTCATGTTTTGTGCAGGCGTTTCCTGCGAGGTGCATGAAATGAGCATTCCGGCAAGCACAACAACCAGAACGGCGTGAATTTGTGATTTTATTTGCTGCATGGTAATGGTATTTGTATAAAATATATTTGCTGACAATAATTGTATTTTGTCAATAAACAGGCATTCGCTCCTGTTTACTGATCAAGTGGATGCAAATATATTTTGTTTGAGTGATTTTGCGGCAGGTATTATTTGCTTTTTACAAACGGGGGCTGATTTTTCTTTTCTTATTGGTTTTAAAATGAGATAGGGAGCTGTTTACTCCCTATCATCAACCTAAACTAAACGAACCTTTTAACAAGGTTTGCATTTTATGCGATTGGTACTGTAACCGGATAGGAGGTTGAAAAGTTTCATTTATCTGAAATCAACTAAAATAAAATTCCGGAATACCCAGTCAGCTCATCTTGAATCAATTTACAGGACCATGAAGACAAAAGAGGGAATTTTTTCGATCAGGTATTTTAATTGTCTCCGGGATACAGAGTTGAATTAGTTGATAATAATGCTCATATTGTATCAGTTTTATACATCATGAAGAGGCTTTTTCTATCATTCGTTGTTGTTTTATGTACGTATGCAGCCAAAGCTCAGTATGTTGGAGCAACAGATTGGGATTCTGAAGAAAGTTTCCGGCGGGATGAGCAATACATCATAAATGATATTTTATGGCTCGAGGAAAATCCGTTTGCTGCAAAAGAAAATAACACCAAAGCTATCTCGGATTATGTGATCAAGTGGCTGGCGGAAACTCCTTATGTTTCGGTAAAGTTTGATGAGAAATTTACGGGAGGAATTGTTCAGAATAAAAAATACAAGTATTCCGATAAGATTCGTGTAACCTACTTGTTTGGCAAATCGTTGTATGTTATCGAACATCAGGGTGAACCAGACGAAGCCGCCGCCAGTTTACGTGGTTTGGAGGGGGTAGTGAAAGTGTACAAAGAAATCCTTACTATTGACCAGAAAGCAAAACACCGGGAACTTGAGTTTTATAAAGACCTGTATGATTCCGGCCAACTCAAAGATTACGTAGCGACTCAGCTTAAAGAGGCAGGATCTGATTTCTAAAAAACCGCATCCCAATCGTATTTGTTTTCTTGTATCTCTTGTGAGTGCTGCTATATTTGGAATTAATTCTGTTGTGATTGTTTAAGTTATGAGGGTGTTTATGATAGTCGTTTTTTGGCAGACAGCGCTCCGGTGTCTGGCCCAGGATCCGGAATATTATTTTGAGACGGGTTTTGAGTTATATGAAAACGGCGACTACCAGGGCGCTGTTGATAATTACACCAAAGCAATAAGCATTGATCCTGAAAATCCGGAATATTACTATCATCGCGGGGTATGCCTGTCGATGCTGATGAAAAATGAGCTGGCAGTTAATGATCTGACCAGCGCATTAAATATCAATGCGGAATATCATGAAGCCTATTTTGAGCGTGCCTATGCCTACTATTTGCTTGATAAGAAGGACGAAGCGATACAGGATTATGATAGAGGCCTGGAGATGGATCCTGAAAACGGGCCTGGCTATTTAAACAGGGGGTCTGTAAAATTTGATATGGATGATGTGGACGGGGCCTGCAATGACTGGGAAAAAGCAGCAAAACTGGGGATTGACATTGCCGGAGAGCTGATCAAAGAGTATTGTGCATCGAAGAGCTGACACACGTATTCGATACCGGACACTAAAATAAATAAATGTCCGAAAATGCACAGATGTTCTGGAGATTTGGCGGAGATGTAAACATTATGTGAATGGCACAAACTTTGAAGTTTAGAAATAGGGCTTTATTTTAGAAGTTCAAAACAGGAGTATGACATCAAAAAAATTATTGAGATCCAGGAGTAAAGTGATAGCAGGCGTATGCGCCGGCATTGCCAATTATTTTGGGTGGGATCCGGCATTGGTGCGGGTACTGTATCTTCTGATTTCAATTTTCAGTGCCGCATTTCCCGGAATTCTGGTATATATAATCCTGTGGATTGTGATGCCACAGGAGTAACGAGCGAACCAAGGGAAAGGCAACATCAATTGCAATGTAAATTCATCTTTTCAATGGCGGGGGCATAATTTAATCCTGCGGCTGCTTTCCAGTTTTTACAGGCTTTGGAATTCTTACCCAGGGCAAAGTAATTTGTCCCTCTTATATAAAGTGGTTCGGCCAGATCAGGCCGGAGAAATACAGACCAGTTGCAGTCTTTGATAGCATCTTCGTGTAACCCCAGTTGCGTATAGGCTTGTGCCCGGGTAAAAAACACATCAAAATAAACGGGCGGGCTTTCAGAGGGTTTCATAACCAGCTCGGCAGCTTGACCGTAAATTTGTACCAGTATATCTTTTACCCTGAATCTCGCATTATCAAGATACGGTTTTGAGTTTTCAGGATCATGCATGTTTACCAGATATAGTTTGCCTATTTCGAGGTTTAGTTTAAGGTTTTTTTTATCACTTGCAAGTATTACTTCAAGTGCATTCGCTGCTTCCTGGTGCATATCCAACGCTCTGTAACACTCAGCCAGTTTTTTATATACGACCGCACTCTCGCGGCGCTGATAATCTTTCACTATCGAAAAACTGATGATTG
>QIDJ01000078.1 GCA_003228395.1 Flammeovirgaceae bacterium | reverse complement strand
CAGCTTATAATTTTCTTGCCCATCACCTTCACCTGGATCATAATAGAATACCATATGAAAATGGGTATATAGAAGATTTTGTAAGAATTTTACCCAAGGCAGATTTAAAAGTGTTTAACGAAGAAAATCCGGTACCTGAAAATGCGCTTCAGGGAGATGAAGCTGTAATTGAATATTTGAGGATTGATTATTAAACTGAACGTTGGCTAACACTGGCAACTTTTATACATCTTCCCCCCCTCAGATTTTGCTTCTTTTCATAAGTTATCAGTTGCTCCATAATTGTACCAATGGCTATTGATTCCACCCCAGTCTCCCATAGGTAACGCTGAGGGAATGGAATTTTACACCTGCCAGGAACTGAAAACAATACTTTAGTGAAAAATATGCCCATTCCAACCCGCCTTATGTTAGGAAAACAGGCATTTATTCATAACTTTAGATACCAATTATTAATGTCAGAATGGCAAAAACCATAGCCGGCATCATGCTATTTGTTATTGCTTTCGGGAGTTGCAAAGTTCGGAATATAACCTACACCTACGCGGCGGTCATCGATGGCAAACAGCAACGATACAGTTTTAGAATTCCCAAAGAATACGAAATATCCCCTTTCTTTTCAGATCAGTCCACAAATTCCAAGTTATTCCTGTTTCCTGATTCTTCTTATCTTTATATTTCCCAGGGCAAATTGGCTGATTCTCCTAACTACGCGCTTGTGGAAGATGCCATAAACAACGGTAATTTTTTAATACGGGATGATACAGTCTTTATATTCCAGTCATACACCAATAACCGGGCCTGGAAAGAGATCAGAATAAGAGATGATATCTGGTTTGGATACTGCAATGTTCCCGCAAATAGCGTAGTAATGTTCGACAAGGCTATCTACCGGGCGCTCCCTAAAATGAAAAAGAAAGCCGGTAAAAAGCCCGGGCAGGATCGTGACTGACTTGTCTTTTACTTCCATTTGGCCGGTAAATTAAGTAGCTTCACAGTGCGTAAAAAGCCGGATAACATGAAATTCCTGTTTCTTTTACTTCCTGTAATTCTTATCAGTTGCAAAAACCCACGGGTAAGTCGGCTGGAGGAAGAAAATGCTGCATTGAGAAGCCGGATTGACAGCATGAATTCACAAAAGGAGGTGATGGTAAGACGATCAGAAGAAATGGTCCTGAAAGCCTCAATAAGGGCAAAAATCGCCTATGACAGTGTCATCGTAGCGCAAAATATGAAAGTAATCAGGGTGAACGAAGCGTGTGGTACCGAAACGCTGGGAGCGCTTTTACGCTCCATGGAAGAGTTTGAACAAAAACTGGAAGAACTGGGAATCCAGGTAATTTACACAAAAATTACCGGATGCGGATATGAATTGAGGCTTGGCAGCCATGAAAAAATTATTGAAGGCGCCCTGACGGCCGAAAACCTTGCCGGGGAAATCGAGGAATTTTATCGCATAAAAATTTCGGAGTGAAGTCGGGTAATCACCTTTCCTTCGTGCGTTACCACGCCCTGCGCAACGAAGTGAAAGTGGGTAATGATGTTTTTATATTGGGGATTACCCGGACAAGCCGGGTAATGAACTGTTCTGCTTCAAGGATTAGCCGGTCAAACTGATCAAAGCTTTCCCGGCGCGATTCCCGGCGATTGCCGAAGCGCCAGCCGGACCTGTGCCTGAAGAAACTATTTTCTATTATTAGCCAATACATGATTAACTTTATTCATTATTTAAAATAAATACGGTGCGTGTTATACTTAAAATGGCAGTTAGTTTATTGCTTATTGTGACAGGAAGCCTTGCCAATGCACAAGAGCAACTTGAAACCGTTGTACGGAGGGGCCATGCACTTGCCGTGCGCAGTGTATGTTTCAGTCCGGATGGCAGTTTACTGGCTTCCGGTAGTGAGGATAAAACAATCAAAATATGGGAATTCAGCACAGGTCGCGAAGTACTAACGCTGAATGGTCATAAATCGGATGTAAATCAGGTATTGTTTACATCTGACGGACATAAACTGGTGTCGGCAAGCCGGGACCAGCACGTATATTTTTGGGATATCAATACCGGGCATATATTCAAAGAATTTCATTATCCCGATGAAAACATCACTTCTATCGACCTTACAAACAATGATAAGTTGCTGGCAATAGGTACTACGGCAAGGGTTGTCAGGGTTATTGACCTGAAGTCGGATTCCATATTATTTAGCTGGAAAGCCGCTGTAGGTCAAAACGGGGCCCACGTAGTATTTAGCGATGATGACAAAAAGCTAGCTGTCGGCGAGGATGACCGGACAGTAAAAATATATGATTTAACCACCGGAGAACTGTTGAAAACGGTCTCAGAATCATGGGGATTTTGCGGGAACTGCGATACAAAAGTAGCTTATCTGAATTCAGATCAAATTATCAAAGGTAGTACGCGTAGCCCGTTGGCTATTCGCGTATTATCCACTGATTCACTAATGGCATTTGTTGAAGAATCACCTGAAACATTGCATGACCTGGAATTAAGTCCGGATAAATCCATGATGATCGTTATGGATGAAGATTCCGCTGTTGTATGGGATGTAAATAACCAAAAACAGCTTTATAAACTCGATAAAGATCTACCTCTTCAAAACCCAAAATATGGTCTCAACTTGCTCAATCGTGTACCCGGGCGATCAACTGACCAGTTTAATGATGCCGCGTTCTCACCAGATGGCATGTGGCTGGCTACTGCCGACAACAGCAACCTGATCACTATTTGGAATGCAGCCACAGGTGAAAGAGTATCCGTATTTTATGGTTATCTCAGTATCCCATCGGATGACGGCCTGAACTACGATCCGAATGCGTTTTGGACCGGCTATGTCTGGGAGTTGTTAGCGCTTAAAAATGAAGTACAAATCTCCCCGGATGGTAAATATGCCTTCAGGGCCAAAGTAGGATACCAAGCCCGGAAATGGGAGCTGGCAACAGGCAAAATTGTGCAAACCTATTTTGGCCATACCAAAGGTGTAATCACTTTTAAATTATCTGCCGATGGTAAATATCTGCTTACCGGCAGCGCCGACAGGACGGCCAGACTATGGGATGTTGAGTCAGGAAAAGAAATAAGGACGTTTTCCGGACATGGAAGTTTTATTTTTCACGTCGATATCAGCCATGACCAAACAAGAATTCTAACCAGCAGCAATTATGGCGATATAAAAATATGGGATATAACCACTGGCGATCTCTTGCAAACCATTGTCCTTTCTAAAGATCCGAACATAATAGAAGTAGGCTATACTGTTAAATTTTCACCCAATGATCTCTACCTCATGGTTGCCTATACACATGGGCCTTTAAAAATGATTGAGATTGATACCGGCCGTGAGTTTATGGAATTTATCGGACATACGACAGCCACAGCGGAATTTGAATTTCTTGGTAATGGTTATCAGATGATTTCTGCAGGATGGGATAAGACTTTACGGCTCTGGGACATAGTCAGCGGCATGCAGCTAAGAAAATTTACAGGCCATACGGATCGCGTACATGCCGTTGCGCTCAACATTTCGGGCACAAAGATGGCTAGTGGTGGTACCGATCGAAATGTGATTATCTGGAATGTGGCAACAGGTAGAATTTTGAAAACATTAACCGGCCATAAGAGTATTGTAACATCTGTAGAATTTTCACCTGATGAGAAATATCTCATTTCTTCCACCATCGATGGCATCACCAAAATATGGGATATTGAAACCGGAAGAGAAGTGATGACGCATTTTAGTATTGGAAGTAAAGATTGGCTGGTAACCACGCCGCATGGTTATTTTAATGGCACGGGAGATGCGCAAAAGCAAGTTTATTTTGTAAAAGGACTTGAAAGCTATTCGTTAGACCGGTTTTTTGAAAAATATTATAATCCGGATGCAATAAAAAAGGCTTTTGAACTGGGAATAAAGGCAGACCAAAAACAAGGATTGTTGCATAAACTTAAGCAGTTTCCTCCTCCTGAAGTGGAGATAACCACACCCAGGCAGGGTGATGTGGTAACTAAATCAACCATTACGGTTTTGGCGAAAATCAGGAACGAAGGTGGTGGTGTGCAATCCGTTTCATTGGTGCACAACGGAAAAGTGGTTGAAAGAAAAGAAGAAGCATTTTATGCCAAATTACAAAAAGGGAAGTCGGTATATCAAAAGTTTAACCTGAAACTGGTGCCGGGATTAAATGCGATCAATGTAAGCGCTGCAAATAAGGAGCATATCGAATCCAGGTCTTCACAAGTGCTCGTAAACTATGA
>QIDJ01000358.1 GCA_003228395.1 Flammeovirgaceae bacterium | reverse complement strand
AAAAAACAAGGCCGCCTGATCGGAAATAAGATATGAAAACCCCAGGTCAATATCCTGGATTGCATCCATTTCAATGACGGTTCCCGTGCCTGGATCGGGCGCTTTGAGTCCTCCCATTACATATGCATCTGCCGTAATTTTAAATTTTTCAAAAAGTGTGAATGTGCTTAAAAACGTAATTTCGTATGCCGGCCGTTGCCAGGCTTCTGCCACCTGATCAGAAGTATGATAGAAAAAATGTTCTGCATTCAGCCCGATGTTGATATTTTTTGTGACATCGTACCCAATCATTCCTCTCAGATGATTCAGACTACTTGATTCCGAATCATAAATAACCCTGAACTTTATGGTATCTGCCGGATCGTTGATAAAATACGGGCGGTTTTTAAAATAGGTAAGGTCGGTGCCGATATCATAACTCCATGCCTTACCCATTTTGCCTTTGATGCCCGCATAAAAATCAAATGTGCGAATCTGGTTAAAAACATCAATATCAGGCCCCAGATACCGGTTTTCCTTAAGCAGCGATTTAATCGTAGTTTTATCAACATCCGCCCTGAAGCCGCCATATACCTCGGTTAGCATGTTTACACTATACGATACATTAAACAATGGGAAAAACCGGAAGGATTTATTTTCACCAAGGGTGTCGTTTTCAAACACCACGCTGAAACCTAAATCCATATCAAGGTTATCTAATGTATAATTCAGGTATGGTTTTATCCGTATAAAATTTCGGTTGTAAGAAGGTGTACGCTCATCTTTCCTGTTTATCAAGTATAAATCAGAGATAATTTCGAGGTTGTAGTTTTCCTGAATTGGAATCCTTCCGGTAAAATTAAAACCAAAATCCGCTTCAGTGGCAGAATAGAAATCTTCAATATAATCGAATACGGCCTGTATCGAATACGCTGATTCTTTCTCCGGAAGATTGGTGGATATTTTTCCTGCAAAAGTAAATTTATTCAATACCTGCTTAAAGGCGTCCGGATTTAACTCAATCAGACGGAATATGGTGTCCGAGGGGTTATATCCATAAAAATTAAATGCTTCACGCCCAAAGGATAATTTGCCCCACACTGTAGCCTGGTTAAGAAATATACTTCCTGACAGATCGGCAATACTCTCACTGTCACCTGAATTTTTTTCTGCTACCGGACCTTTGGCTGATGACCGGTGCCTTAAAAACAGGTTAAAGGAATGTTCATCGTTACGCACAGTACCGATACTTCCTTCCAGGTAAGCCGTACCGTAGTTTCCATATCCAATTTTCACATGGTTTCCCCTCACAACAGGTAATGGCTGCATTTTAATTGTTAACGGTCTTACACGTGTGCGCAGGTTACCGGGGGTAAATTTCAGGGGTACATAATCATATTTCAAACCAAGTATTCCAGTCTGAAGCTCAAATGAAGGAACTTTTTCATATATCCGCCGCATGCGGGGCAGCACCACTTTTCGTTCTTTTTCAATGATCACTTCCGCCTCCTCTATTTCACCCGTACCTTCCCAGTCTTCCTGTGCTACAGCAATCATTGAAGAAATGCTGTTTATTATGCTAAATATCAGTATCTTATATATTATTTTCATTTTAATGGTTCTCATACTGCACTGTATCGGGTGAAATGGTATCCGTTTCCTCAATCGCATTGGCTGCGTCGATCTCATCTAACCGGTCAAGCTTGACTTTGGCAAGATTGGCGATAATGCCTGATCCGGTATTTTCTATGATGGAATTAAGGGTCGCCCTGGCTTGCAGGTATTCTTCCATAGCCATGTAATTTTCTGAAATCAGCAGGAAGGCCATGCCTAGCCAATGCTCATAAATACTGAAATTTCCGGGCATGGTAAACAACACTTCATTTGATTCCCTGAATTTTCGTTGCTGATGCAGCACCTCGCCGATCAGGTATTGTGCTTCGGCGGCGCTTATTTCCCTGGCATGGGAAATCGTAGCATCAAATCGTTCGATAGCGTCCTCATAATTTCCTTTGGCATAATAAACCTTACCCTGATAAAGCGTAGCGGCATTTTTAATACCGGCATTTGGAGGGCCTTCTACCAGCACTTTATCTGCATAAGCATCTGTGGAGTCATACATTGAAACCTGGTAAAATGATTTCATCAGGCCCGTCCATGCATTGAAAAGTTGGCGTTTGGTAAAGGCATTGGATTCGAGCCGCCTGTAATAACTTATGGCTTTGGCGTAATTTCTTGCTTCAAATTCAAGGTCAGCTATCCGTTGAATCACTCGTGTAATCTGCGTAATTTGGTTTTCGGTTAATAGCTCATAATACAGCGGAAGCGCATTAAAAGCCTCACCTTTGCGGTAATACGATTCCGCAATATAATAGTTGGAATCATGCACCCGGTGATCTTCCGGATATGTTTGTATAAAGGCGGTAAATGCCGTAATTGCCTTGTCGTATTCCAGGTTGTTATAATAGGTTCTTGCCGCTTCAAATTCCACTACTTCAAGTCCTTCGCTATCCGGATTAGCCAGTTTATATTCGGCAAGAAATTGTTCGAATTCCTCTGATTTCCTTTGTTCTGCCAGCACCTCCTGCAGGCCAAGAAGTACATTATTTGCTTCTTTATGATTGGGAAACTGCTTCAGAAAATTTCTATAATCTTCCTCTGTGCGACGGTAGGTTTTTAAATTGAAATGGGCAATTGCCCTTCGCTGCATGGCGTATGGTACAAACGGACTAGCGGGCTTTTTGGTGATCAGTTCTGTAAAAGCGCCCACAGCGGCCTGATAATTACCTCTTTCAAATTCCAGCGAGGCTTTTTCAAACAGGGCGTCATCTACGAAGGCCGACTCGGGATATACATTGATAACCCGGTTAAAACTTTCTTTGGCGCTTAATATATCCCCGTTGATCCGCTGCAAAACACCTATTTGCAGCCAGGCATAATCTTTATCTTTCACCCCCCTGCTTATGGCATCATTATAGCGAGCCAGGGCCGTGGAATAATCCCTTGTTGCATAGTAGCAATCGGCCAGTCTGAGCAGGGCATCCTGGTAGGTGCTGTTTCCTTTACTTCCGGCATAATCATCAACATACGACCTGAAATGCGACAGCGCTTTGTTGTAATCGCGGGTATTAAAATAACAGTAGCCCAGCCCATATTGAGTTTTCAGTTTAAGTCCGGTATCGCCGCTGCCTGCAACAAACAGATACTCGGGTATTGCTTCTTTGTATTTTCGTCCTTTTGAAAATGATTCTCCTCTCCAGAAATGTGCCTGATTAACAAAATCGCTATTTAATGCGTATTTCAATGATTTGTCATACAATTCCACCGCATCCCTGTATTTTCTTTGGTTAAATAGCTGATTGGCTTTCATGAATGTGGCCTTTTGATACGCCTTTTTTGTTTCAAACGACAAAGAAGAAAGGGACTCCATGTGGCTGATTGCAAGGTCCAGATTATTGCTGTTTACATATGCGATTGACAACAGGTCGTTGGCGTCATTTAATTTCGGACTGGCAGGAAAAGTTGAAATAAATTTTTTGAGTTGCCTTACCGCTTCGGATGACCTGCCCAGGTCCACGCTCACCTTGGCATATTCAAAAGCCGCTTTTTCAGCAATTTCCAGATCTACGGTCTGTTCTGCGGCTATTTTGAAAGCCGCGGCTGCGAATTCCAGGTTATCCTGCCTTAGATACAGCCATCCAAGATAAAATGAGGCAGCTACCCCATACGGATCTTTTCGGGCCGCAATCATTTTCAGGTTGCGTATAGCATCCTCATCATTATTAAGGTTAAAATTGGTTACGGCCATTCTGAATACCACTTCTGCAGGAGGGTTTCCCTTGATCTGTTTACGATACGCCTGATAGAATTCGGAAGCCTTTTCAAAATTTTGCTGCTGATAAAATCCTTCGCCGGTAAGCAGGTAGATATCGCGGATATTAGTCAGTTTATCACCTGTGCCCAACACCTTTTCACCGTAATCTGTCAGGTCTTTATATCGCTTTTGGCGGTAATAGATGTTTGCTACCATGTAAGGCACCATTGATTTATAGGAATCACTCTTAGCGGCAATTTCAATGTCGTTTAAGGCAAGTTCATATTCCTCATTCTGATATTCAATATAGGCTGAATAATACGCAGAAGGATATGTATAATTGTTGTTCTGATGTTTCAGCATATTAAAATGCGTGAGTGCATCCGAAAATTTACGCAAACTGAAATTGGCATATGCCAGTTTGAAACGGGTTTCATACTGTTGTTCAGTGGAGAGCTGTTGAAAATTAACAATCGAAAGGTACCGGGCAGCATC
>QIDJ01000211.1 GCA_003228395.1 Flammeovirgaceae bacterium | reverse complement strand
AAACTTAACACCCGTTTACGATTCAGACCCCCGCAGTAAAATACTTTTGTATTAGCATTTAAAAATTAATAGAATGGGAAAAATAATGAAACGCGAGTTGTCAGTTTTTTTGATTTCAGGGTTGGCCATAGGTCTTTTTTATTCGTGTCAGTCCGGAGGCAGCTCGGAAGATCGTCTGAGCGGCGCTGTAAAAATTGACGGATCAAGTACCGTTTATCCTATAACCGAAGCTATTGCAGAAGAATTCAGAGTAGAAATGCCGGAGGTGAAAATTACGATAGGGGTATCGGGAACCGGCGGTGGATTTAAGAAATTCAGCCGTGGCGAAACAGATATCAACGATGCTTCAAGGCCAATCAAGGATAAGGAAATAGCTGTCTGCAAGGAAAACAATGTGGAATACGTGGAACTGACGGTGGCATACGACGGACTTGCAGTGTTGGTAAATAAAGAAAATGAATGGGTGGATCATTTTACCACCGAAGAGCTAAAGAAAATCTGGGAGCCTGATGCACAGGGTAAAGTTACAAGATGGAATCAGATCAGAGCTGAATGGCCTGACGAGGCGTTTAATCTGTATGGGCCGGGGGTGGCGTCCGGGACTTATGATTATTTCACCGAAGTCATTGTGGGCGAAAGCGGCGCCAGCAGGGGTGATTATATGGCCAGTGAAGATGATAATGTGCTTGTACAGGGAATTGCCGGCGACAAAAATGCCATTGGGTTTTTCGGACTTGCCTATTTTGAGGAAAACAAAGATAAACTTAAGCTTATTGGCGTTGATAATGGAAACGGACCGGTTAAACCAAATCTTGAAACAGTGAAAACCGGTACCTACAGCCCGCTATCCAGGCCGATATTCATTTATGTAAGCAAGGCTGCAGTCTCAAATACGGCAGTTACAACATTTGTACGGTTTTATCTGGAAAATGCGGACGAACTGATCCTGGATGTTGGATACATCCCATTACCAGCAGCAATGTATGCAGATGAACTCGCAGACTTCAATGCATTTATAGCCGATGAAAACAAGCAGTAAATTGAACTGTTTATCAATAGGATACTTCATAAAACCGGATAGAATCTATCCGGTTTTGCTGCATAATATACATCGTTAAAACCGCTGAAGATTGGTCAGAATTAAAGAAAAAGTAATAGAAGGGCTGCTGATGACAGCCGGGATGATTACTATTCTTACCACCCTGGGTATCATCTGGATACTCTTTTCCGAATCGTACGGGTTTTTCAAAGAAGTACACATTGTTGATTTTTTAAGCGATACGCAATGGACGCCGTTGTTTGCACAAAAACATTACGGCATCCTGCCTTTACTCTCCGGCACCCTGCTTGTTACCTTTATCGCCATTATGGTGGCCTTACCACTGGGTATTATCATAGCGATTTACCTCAGCGAATATGCTCCGGCTAATTTCAGAAATAAGGTCAAGCCGTCGCTCGAAATTCTGGCGGCTGTGCCTACCGTGGTTTACGGTTTTTTTGCCCTTACCGTGGTTACTCCATTTTTACAGAATTTCATACCGGGGCTCAGCACCTTTAATGCACTGTCAGCCGGTATGGTAATGGGAATCATGATCATTCCGATGATTTCATCGTTGAGTGAGGATGCCCTTACTGCAGTACCAAAATCATTGAGAGAAGCTTCTTACGGAATGGGCGCTACGCGGTTCCAGACAGCCATAAAAGTAACGGTACCTGCCGCTTCATCAGGAATTTTGGTTTCTGTTATCCTGGCCATAGGCAGGGCTATCGGCGAAACCATGATTGTGACAATTGCTGCGGGCCAGCAACCAGTTTTTACGTTTGATATCCGGCAGTCTGTAGAAACCATAACCGCATACATCGTACAGGTGAGCCTGGGGGATGTACAACACGGTTCTCTGGAGTATCAAACGATTTATGCGGCAGGAATTACTTTATTCTTATTTACTTTTCTGCTCAATAATATCAGTTATTTTATAAAGAAGAAGTACCAGGAAAAGTATGAATAGCATCAGGAAAAACAGGATAACAGATACGCTATTTAATTATCTGGGGATAGCCAGCACGATGTTCGGACTGATCATGCTTGCTATTTTTATAACAAACATCCTGATTGACGGAATCGCACGGATAGACTGGCAGTTTCTGACAAGCCTGCCATCGAGAAAGCCCGAAAGAGCCGGTATTCTGACTGCGTGGACCGGCACAGCATGGATACTGGGCCTTACAGCGGTATTTGCTATTCCACTGGGTGTAGCAGCGGGTATTTATCTGGAAGAATACGGGAAAAAAAATAAGCTGGGAACAATAATAGAAATAAATATCACAAACCTTGCGGGTGTTCCCTCCATTATTTATGGACTTCTGGGCCTTGAAATATTTGTAAGAATACTTCATTTCGGAGCCAGTTTGATGGCCGGAGCATTTACACTCGCGCTTCTGATATTGCCGATTATTATCGTCGCTACCAGAGAAGCCATACGGGCCGTCCCAAGTTCGCTGAGGGAGGCATCATTTGGTATGGGCGCTACTAAATGGCAAACGATATGGCATCAGGTATTGCCTGCCGCTTCCGGAGGTATTCTTACCGGCATTATCCTGTCGCTGTCAAGGGCGGTGGGCGAAACAGCACCCCTTATTGTGATCGGAGCGCTGGCATATGTACCATTTGTAGCTAAAACACCTCTGGATGAGTTTACCGTGCTGCCTATGCAGATTTTTAACTGGACCAGCAGGCCGCAACACGGGTTTATAATCAATGCCGCTGCAGCTATCATAATATTACTGGTGCTGACATTTATTATGAATGGGATCGCGATATATTTGCGCAACAGATGGCAAAAAAGGGTGAAATGGTGAAACGGGATTAGTAATTTATGCCTACTATACAGACAATTGACATAAACGCCTGGTATGGGACCAAGCAAGCGCTTAAAAATATAAGCCTCGAAATTGAAGAACATTCAATTACTGCATTTATAGGCCCTTCGGGATGTGGTAAATCCACGTTCATACGGATATTTAACCGAATGAACGATTACATTGAAGGATTTAAAATGGAAGGACAGGTGCTTATTGACAGACAGGATATTAATGCAAAAGAGGTACGTGTAGAAGAGCTGAGGCAACGGGTAGGCATAGTATTTCAGAAACCCAATCCGTTTCCAAAATCAATTTTTGAAAATGTAGCATACGGGCTCAGAATCCAGGGAATCAATGACAAAAAAGTGCTGTCTGAAGTGGTAGAAAAGTCACTGATGCGCGCGGCTTTATGGGATGAAGTTAAAGATGACCTGAACCATCCGGCATTATCGCTGTCAGGAGGGCAGCAGCAGCGGCTTTGTATTGCCCGAACCCTTGCCGTGGAGCCGAAGATCATTCTGATGGATGAGCCTGCATCGGCGCTGGATCCGATATCCACCTCTAAAATTGAAGATCTTGCCACCGAGTTAAAAGAAAACTATACCATTATAATTGTAACGCACAATATGCAGCAAGCGGCACGGATCAGCGATAAAACCGCGTTCTTCTATATGGGAGAAATGATTGAATACGATAAAACAACAGATTTATTTACCAATCCCCGGCATGAACGAACGGAAAATTATATAACAGGACGTTTCGGTTGATGTACTTATTTTTAATACCGTATAATAACAAATGACGATACCATGACAAATTTGGAACAGGCCCTTGAGGAATTAAATGATGACTTGCTTGAAATGACCCGGCTGGTCGAAAGCCAGTTGGATAAATGCCGGCAGGCAGCGGTGGAAAATGACATGGACCTTGCAAATGAAGTGGCTACGAGCGACAAACGGGTGAACGCTATGGATTTGAAAATTGACAGGGAATGCGAAAACATTTTGGCGTTATATACCCCGGTAGCTACCGATCTGAGGTTTGTGCTTGCCGCCATTAAAATATGCAGCAACCTGGAGCGAATTGGCGATAACGCACAGCAGATTGCAAAAAGCACCATGAAAATTATTAAAAAAGCAGATATACCGCTCATTAAAAATTTCAAGATACTCCGGATGTTCGATACGGCTATGTCCATGCTGGTTGATGCCTACGAGGCTATGGAAAACAATGACTCTGCGCTTGCACGTAAAATATTCAAAAAAGATGATATTATTAACGACGCTAACAAACAAGCGCCAAATGTTGCTGTAAAACTCCTTAATGAGCAAAACCATAATCCAAAAATCATCCTTGAACTTTTTTCTATTAGCCGGAAACTCGAGCGGATCGGCGATCTGAATAAGAACCTGGCCGAAGAGATCATTTTCCATCTCGAGGC
>QIDJ01000029.1 GCA_003228395.1 Flammeovirgaceae bacterium | reverse complement strand
AGGATTCCCGGTTATTTATCCATTTATAAATTTTTTAATTCGCTGATTAAAGGAAAATTAGTTAAAGTGCGAAATTTCAGTAAATAATTATTGAGAAGGATGACCGGAAAAGAACTATTTAAACGAACAATAAATAACATTTATGAATTCAATTATTTACGCATTCATGCATTGTAGCTAAAATAACAGTATGACCTCATTTAAAAGGCGGCGCCTGAATTATTCAACCCATCCGCATTCGCGCCGGTTTTTTCCTTTTATCCCGGTGAGCTCATCCCCAAGGTCCTTGCGCGCCTGGTCTCCTAGTTGCTTTAGTCTGGTTACAATTTCAGGGTATATGTCTTTCACATCATAGCGCTCACCCGGATCTCTTCGAAGATTGTATAACTCCAGTCCAACGGAATCCTGATGCGTTTTCCCCGGCCATCCGTCGTTTCCGGGGGCATGCCCGATATAAGATCTGTGTTTATGCGGGAAGACCAGTTTCCAGTTATCTTTCCTCACTGCTTCCAGGTTGTTGCGGCCATAGTAATAATACAGGTGATCTCTTGGATCTGCTTCCGGTTCGCCAAGAATAAGCGGCAGTATATTCACCCCGTCAATTTTATGATCAGGAAGCCCTGCACCTGTAATCGCAGCTATAGTGGGTAGCAAATCAATGGTAGCAGCAAGGTTGCTGATCACCTTTCCGGATGCGGCTCTGCCCGGCCACCGGATAATGCAGGGTACCCGCTGTCCGCCCTCAAAACTGGTGCCTTTTCCTTCCCGCAATCCTCCGGTTGAGCCTGCATGATTACCAAAATTGAGCCAGGGGCCGTTATCGGAAGTATAAACCACAAGTGTATTCCCGGTAAGTCCGTTTTTTTCGAGCGCTTGCAATACCTGCCCGACCGACCAATCGATTTCCATGATCACATCGCCGTACATCCCCTGCTCACTTTTTCCGCTGAATTTTTCGGAAGCGCCCAGGGGAACGTGCGGCATCGAGTGCGGGAAATACAGGAAAAACGGCTGATCTTTATTCTTTTCAATAAACCGAACGGCCCGTTCGGTGTACCGGGTAATGAGTGTAGCCTGGTCTTCGAGGGTTGCAACCGTATCGGTTTGCTCATTACCTTCAATCAGCCGGAGCACCGGATATCGCGATTTACGGTGTGTGGTATCAACAGGTTGGCCGTCAAATTCTACAGGCCACATGTCATTGGAGTAGGGTAAGCCGAAGTATTCATCGAAACCATGCTGCAGCGGCAGGAATTTCCGGTGATGACCCAGGTGCCATTTTCCGAAAATGCCGGTGGCGTACCCTTTTTGCTTTAGCATCTCTGCAATGGTTATTTCATTTTCGTGTAGCCCGTTTTTTGACCACGGCATCAACGCACCATATATGTTTATCCTGTTCGGGTAGCATCCGGTTAGCAGCCCGGCCCTGGAGGCGCTGCAAACGGCCTGAGCCGAATAAAAATTAGTAAAACGAATTCCTTCTGCGGCGAGTTTGTCTAAATGGGGCGTTGTGTATCCGATGGCACCGTATGTGCCGAGGTCGCCGTATCCCTGGTCATCGGTAAATATGATTATGATGTTGGGAAGTCGTTCGTCAGACGGTGGTTTGCAAGCTATGACTGTGAGTATGAAGATGGCGTTCAGGAGGAATCGTAAATACATATTGAAAAAGGTTTGATTCGAAAGATGAAGCTACATAAAAGAATAGATAAATGTGTAATTTTTTACATCCAAAGTACCTGGCCAAAGTCAAAAGGACTTTAATGCTTATTCATCGCTGCCCTGATGGATGGTGCAAAACTTATATTGAAGTCATACCATGACTTGGATAACTTTCTTGTGTGTCATTTCGATTCGCTTTTAAGTGATTATAAATCCCCATATTGAATAACTCATTTCTGTAAAATAATCACTTTTAAGCAGTGAGAAATCTTTATCACAGTGAAGGCCTGCGTAATGGCGCGATTTGTGCCATTACTGTCACAGTCACAAGTAGGCATGCGTTATTGCCTCTTCCGGCGTCTTGCGACCGTGTGTGTATGCATTGGTGTTTAAAGGGAAGGTCAGAATAAATGGGAATTATGAACTATCTCAAAAGTTTCCGGAATGTTTAATTAAAATTCCAGTATTTACCGATAATCAGCCGTTGCGCAGATTTACGAAGATTTTCAGGCAGGCCGTTAGCTCCATATGTTTCGATGAAACGATGAATGAGGTCTTTGGTGAATCCCAGCAATGCCAGTCGTGCCTCTTCGTCCTCGATTTCATTATACGTGTCAAATGCCTCTTTAATGTGATTAAGGAATGTCTGATACCGGTGAAAGTCCATTTCCCTGATACGTATAAGCTCGTCGTTTAGCTCTAAATAATCTTTGTCAAAAGGCATGTCCTTGAATCACTTTATTATTAATCAAATATAACGCAAAAGGTAACCCTGCACACAGGAAAATTACATATTTATGAAAAGCCGATAAACCTGTATGCAAATTATTCATTGAAGCCAATGTCATCAAGTGGTTGAATAAACGGATCACCTGACGGATATAGCTTAAATTCTGATTCACCGGGCTTACTACTGTATTTTTTTTGATTGACTACACTCTTCAGGGCCTTCTCCGAGAAAGCATATCCGGATATCAGGTCTTCGAGGTGTTTTCGTGTGTCAGCCGTAATGCTGAAGTCAGCATGCTCAATCAGACATTTCTCTATATATCCGGGATCCTTCTGAAAAGCTTCATCCAGGTGTATGCCTTTATATTTCCCAAACTCCAGCTTATCGTTCCACTCGTATATTTTTTTGTTCATGATTTTATGGGTTAAATAAAACGGTCATAAAAGGTCATTGGCGAGGTTGGCCAGTCCTGATCGTTCTCCCTTTTCAAGCGTTATATGTGCATACAACGGATGTCCTTTGATCCGGTCGATCAGATATGAAAGACCGTTGCTTTGCGAATCGAGGTAGGGGGTATCAATCTGGTTGATATCGCCGGTAAAAATGATCTTGGTATTCAGGCCTGCCCGGGTGATGATGGTTTTTATTTCATGCGGAGTCAGGTTCTGGGCTTCGTCCACAATAAAGCAAATATTGGAAAGACTCCTGCCCCGAATATAGGCAAGCGGGGTTATGACCAGTTTCTCCTGGGTGATCATATCAGCAATTTTTGCATATTCTTTGTCCGACTCGTTCCATTGATTCTGTATAAATTTCAGATTATCCCACAAGGGCTCCATATACGGATTCAGCTTCGATTTGATATCTCCCGGAAGGTACCCAATGTCTTTATTGCTTAACGGAACAATTGGCCGTGCAAGGTATATCTGTT
This sequence comes from Flammeovirgaceae bacterium, assembly GCA_003228395.1. Classification (GTDB taxonomy): domain Bacteria; phylum Bacteroidota; class Bacteroidia; order Cytophagales; family Cyclobacteriaceae; genus SZUA-230. The sequence goes on along the minus strand of QIDJ01000029.1, from coordinate 1,004 downwards.
TGTAACTGCGTTTTTGCTCTAGAGATGCAGCAAGGGCTATCAGCGTTTTACCCGTACCGGCTACTCCGTTCATGCTAACAAGTTTGACTTCCGGATTCAGAATGGCATGAATGGCAAATGTTTGTTCGGCATTTTTAGGCTTGATACCATACGCGATACGTTTCTCCACTTTTTCAACTACTTCATTCTGAGGATTGTAGTACGCCAGAACAGATTTTTTGCCGTTTTTTATAATGTAGTAGCTATTGTCAACAGGTTTCTCTTCACCAAGTATCGGGGCTGCTTCACTGAACCCGTTCCTGTACAATTCATTGATATACTCCGGGGAGGCTTTGTCTATGAGTTGTTTGCCTGAAAAAAGCGATGATACATTTTTTACTTTTCCTGTTGTATAGTCTTCAGCCGGGAGATTAAGCGATTTTGCTTTGAGCCTCAGGTTTATGTCTTTGGTAATAAGAATCACCTTTTTGTTTTTGACCTTTTCCTGCAGGTAAAGCGCCGCATTCAATATCCGGTGATCTGGTTTGTCTTCACCAAAAATTTTGGTACTGTCAATTTTTTGAGTGGCAGGATTCATCAGTACCTTAAAATTTCCTTTGGTTTCGCCGTTGAGCGGGATCCAGTCCTGAAGCGTATGGCCTTCTGCAAGCGAGTCGAGTAACCGGGTGAATTCGCGCGCTTCAAAATTCTTTGTATCGTTTCCTTTTTTGAACTGATCCAGTTCTTCGAGCACCGTAATAGGGATAGCTACATCGTGCTCATCGAAATTAAGTATGGAATTATGTTCATAAAGAATTACAGAAGTATCTAATACAAAGATTTTCCCCTCATTCTTCTTTTCTTTTGCCATTCCTGCGCTGGGATTATTATGCAAAACTACTTATTCCAGCCCCAACCTGTGTCATAATAAGTATAAAAGTTGACCTTACTATGAATTATTTGAGGAAGAGAATCATACCCGAATGATAAAATGATAAAATGATAAAATGATAAAATGATAAAAT
>QIDJ01000130.1 GCA_003228395.1 Flammeovirgaceae bacterium | reverse complement strand
GTTCCCAGTTGTGCAAACGGTACCAGGAGCATGGCAAAATCCTGAATTACGCGGGTTAGTCCGATCTGCCCCGGAGTAAGGTATTGTGGAAAAAAATAAAGCACATTGAGGTAGCCAAGAATGATTCCTGCAATTGACAGCAGCGTTGACCAGGAACTTTGACGTATTATAATGCCCACAATGTGATCAGGGTTTAAACCAGATGGTGGTGTCGGTCAGTCCGGTAGTTGTATATACTTTTTGCCAGTTTTCAAGCATTTCATGAACCGGCCTGTACCGGAGCCTTTCCGAATTATCGAGGATAAATATACCACCGCTTTTTAATTTGTCTATGGCACGGCGGCTGCATTCCACCCTGGCACGACCGTCGATAAGAATAAAATCGAAATGATTGTCGGGGAAATTGGACACATGTTCAAAATAAGCTTTATAATTCAGGTTTTCAGCATCAAATTCAGCTTTATACCTGTGTTCAATCATTTTTTTTGATTCCTGTCGCTCAGGCGGGATCAGTATGTAATCCACATTCATGAGTCTGGTTTTTGTAAGCATTGACTTTATCAGTTCATGCCATAGTTTATCATGCTCAATGCTTGCAAGATGGCCTGCTTTTTGCGCAAAATAAAGGGTGCTTATGCCAGAACCGTATTCGAGGCCCTTCATGTTTTTTGTCAAAATCGAATTTAAAAAACGAACGCAGGCGGGAGAAATCCAGGGTTCTTTTGTCTGGAATTCAGTTTTCAGTAATTTATTATAAACTTTAAGAAGCGGCCTCAGAATCCGGTATTTCAAATATTTGAATGAAAGAGACTTCGGAACAACTATATTTTTTTTTACAAATTTTTGTTGGCTGACAACACGTACGGCGGTTTCATAATACGTTGATTCCACTGATGATCTTATTTAATGAAAAGAGTTTATATGCAATTATAAATGATTTAAAAGGATTTGATTAATCTTGTCTCGCTTAAAGAATTAAATCATAACTGATGACACTGCGGATAGGTATGATACTGGATAAAGATTTCCCGCCCGATTCAAGAGTGGAAAATGAAGCTTTAAGTTTAATCCGGGCAGGATTTAGCGTCTATCTGTTTTCGCTGTCATATCAGAAAAGAGAAAAAAAGGAAATAATTAACGGTATAAACGTTATCCGGTATCCTGCGGGAAAATTCACATTCAAACTTTCAGCTCTGGCTTATACTTTACGATTCTATCATTGGATTGTACAGTCAAAAATTAAAAACTTCCTGCACCGGTATTCAATAGATGTAGTTCATATTCACGACATTCAGGTAGCCAGGGCCGTTTATGACGTTAATAACACCGGGCGGCCTATAGTTCTTGATCTTCATGAAAACCGGCCTGAGATTATGAAATACTACAGGCATGTGAATACCCTTAAAGGCAGGTTGCTGATTGATACTGAACGCTGGAAAATGTACCAGGAAAAATATATACGTGAATCGGATTTTCTTGTGTTGGTAACAGAACCGGCAAAAATGGAAGTTGTTGCAAGGGGATTGAAAAGTGCTGATAAAATAGTTGTAGTGCCAAATACTGTACGTAAAGACATTTTTTTAAAATATCCGGTTATTCCGGAAATAAGCGAGAAATTCAGAGACAGATTTGTAGTTCTTTACCTGGGCGATACCGGTTTGCGAAGAGGCACAGATGATGCGATCGAAACTGTTAATTTACTTAGAGAAAAGATACCCGATATATTGCTTGTATTGGTGGGAGAGAATAAAGAAGATATCCGTTTGAAAGAAATGGTACATAACCTGGATGTGACGGATTATGTTTCATTTGAGGGATGGCAGGATGTTTCTTTTTTTCCATCATATATATGTATGGCTGGTGTTTGCATCTCTCCGCTCAAAAGAAATCCACATCATGATACTACCTATGCCAATAAGCTTTTCCAGTATATGGCTATGGGTAAACCCCTTATTGTCAGTGACTGTCCGGCACAAGCGGACGTTGTCAGAGATACCAGATCCGGATTAGTTTTCGAGGCAGGCAATGCAGCGGATCTTGCTGATAAGATTGAATGGATATATTGCCATGAAGAAGAAAGAAACCAGTATGGAGAGAATGCGAAACAGGCTGTTTTTCAAAAATGGAATTGGGAGGAAACCAGTAAGGATTTGGTTTCCTTATACGAAAAAATATCAATTATGAAAGGTTAGAACCGGCAATTTTCACATTAATCAGTATGGCAACCTTTTTTACGAGTTTTGCCACTTTGCTGTTGTTGCGACTCACCGGAATGACCGGAATCTGAAGCCGGGTAAAGATGGATGACTACCCTCCGATAGTAGCCATGGACTCACCAACAGGTTTGCTTTTATCCCGGAGTTTTTCAGCTTCAAAGCCGTCTTTTGTACGTTTTTGAAAAATACGGATGAGTGTTTCGCGTACCTTCCGGTCATCAGGTTCGGTTCGAAGCAGGTTTTTAAGGTCAAAAACACCATCATCATACAGGCAGGTTTTTAATATGCCTAACGCGGTAACCCTTACCCTGTTGCAGGAGCCGCAAAAAGTCCGGCTGTAGGCGGCAATTACCCCAACTTTTCCTTTAAATCCAGGTATCTGATAATTGGCAGACGTGGAATGGAGCGGGTCAGAAATGCTGATTATACCGGGATAATGTGTTTTAATCAACCCGGTTATCTTTTTGTGATTCCATTTTAAACGTGCATACTTTCTCCCGTCGCCATTGAAAGGCATTTCTTCAATAAACCGCACATCTACGGGTAAATCTTTTGCAAGTTCCGTCATGGGTAATATGTCTTCATCGTTCTTCCCGTCCATCACTACACAATTTATTTTTAGCGGAATACCATGTTTTTGTGCGGCATCCATTGTTTTCATTACGTCCTTCTGGTTGTCACGCCGGGTGATCTTAAAGAACCGGCCTGGATCCAGCGTATCCAGGCTCAGGTTTATGGAAGAAATGCCCAAGGCTTTCAACTGTTCCATGTACTTCCAGGTAAGCACACCGTTTGTAGTGATATTCACCTGGTTCACTCCAGGAATACTGGTCAGCCTGGCCAGAAACGGAATCAGGTCTCTCCGTACAAAAGGTTCACCACCAGTAATCCTGATTTTAGTTATACCCACGGGAGCAAGCAGGCTTACCAGCCGCTCCATCTCCTCGTAACGCAACAGTTCTTCTCTCGGAACAAAATGTATCCCGTCCTCAGGCATACAATAAAAACACCGCAGGTTGCAGCGATCCGTAACAGCCAGCCGCAGGTATTGAATGGGCCGGTTATAATTATCATAAATCTGCTGTGCGGTTGTATCTGACATAGAAACTTTTATAAATCGGTGGTTGAAGCAAATTTAATGGATTTATGACCAAATGTTTGGGTATATTCTCTTAATTTCGTTTTGAAAACATGGTTTATGAAGCTTTCTGTACTATTATTTGGAATTGCCCGCGACATTGTAGGTGACCGGCAGATTTCTGTTGAATTGCCGGATAATGAAAATGTGGCTGGATTACTGAATTATCTGAAAAAAGAATATCCATCATTCAATAACCTTCGAAGCCTGCTTGTAGCAGTTAACGACGCCTATGCAAAAAGTGAGGACGTGTTGCAGGAGGATGATGAAATTGCGCTTATCCCCCCGGTGAGCGGCGGTTAATCTAATCTATGAGATCATGGCAGATTATCAGGAAATACATATTACTGAAAATCAACTGGAGGTTGAAAAGGTGTATGCGCAGGCACAGGCTGAAAATACCGGCGCTGTCAATATTTTTGTGGGCACTGTGCGGAACAAGACAAAGGCGAGGAATGTGGTAAACCTGGAGTATGAGGCCTATGAAGAAATGGCCATTAAAGAGATGCGTAAGGTCGCGGAAAAAGCAGCTTCAAAATGGCCGGTCGAAAAAATCATTATTCATCACCGCGTAGGAAATCTCAATGTTGGTGAAGCAGCGGTGGTTATTGCAGTGTCAACACCGCACAGGCACGATTCGTTTGAAGCCTGCCGGTATATTATTGATACCCTTAAAAAATCTGTTCCTATCTGGAAAAAAGAGATTTTTGAGGATGGTGAAGAATGGGTATCCGCACATCCCTGAAAACGGTTCTGCTTTATAACGAGTAATTCAGGAATTAAAATCAATCGCCCACAACAAGGTCACCTGCAAGGGACCTTGTTGAAACAATGCCGATAACAATACATACAACCTGTCTCAACATGGGTATTTATATCACTTCAAGGTTCTCTGATGCGTAACCTTGAAGTGGATGAGTTTACTACCAACCTTGGCGCGGAAGTAACTTCCGAACCAGTTTGTGATTTGGCATGGACGGGC
>QIDJ01000356.1 GCA_003228395.1 Flammeovirgaceae bacterium | reverse complement strand
ATTTACCAGTGTGCCATTGGTCTTCACAAAGTTGTAGGCAGTTACGGCCTCCTTCAACGGCGCCATACAGATATCGTTGTTTTTAAATGTAACCATTTTACCGTACTCTCCGTTCATCACCATCTCAAAGGCTTTTACGCCGAACAGCGTTGCAAGTACCCGGTCAAAAGCTATCGGAGTCCCGCCACGCTGCACATGGCCCAATACCGTTTCCCTAATGTCGGCTTTACATCCTGCAGCTTTCATTTCGGCCGACAGCCGGAAGGCAATACCGCCCAGCCGCTCATGTTCAGCGCCAATTTCCTTGTTTTCGGTGCTTACGACCGAACCTTTTACAGGTCGCGCACCTTCCGCCACAACGATATTGGCAAATCCACTCCCTTTGAAATAGCGTTTGTTTATCCGTTCCACAACTTTATTGATGTCATAGGGTATCTCCGGAATGAGGCATACTTCGGCGCCCCCGGCCACTGAAGTATGAAGTGCAATCCAGCCGGCGTCACGTCCCATTACCTCGAGTATCAACACGCGATGATGACTTTCTGCGGTGGTTACAAGCTTGTCAAATGCATCAGTAGCAATCTGTACTGCCGTACGGAAGCCAAAGGTATAATCGGTAGCAGAAAGATCATTATCAATTGTTTTGGGAACCCCTATGATATTCAGTCCCTTATCATAGAGGTCCAGTGATATACGTTGAGATCCGTCTCCACCAATGCTGATTACGGCCTCCACCCCCAAATCATGTATGCGGTCAATCAACTCATTCGACCTGTCCTTTATTTTCCAGTTACCGTCATCATCCCTGTAAGGAAAATCAAACGGATTGCCTTTGTTGGTAGTACCCAATATGGTGCCGCCTTTAACATGTATGCCCGCAATGGCCTTATTATTTAGTTTCATTATTTCCATCGGGTCTTTAAGAATGCCGTTAAAGGCCTCCTTACTACCAAGAACCGACCAGTTGGCTTCCTGCCTGGACCTTTTTACAATGGCGCGGATTACCGCATTCAATCCCGGGCAATCTCCACCGCCGGTAACAACTAAAATTTTACGCTTTTTTGCCATGATTTGAGTGATTTTTTGTATAAAAGGAACTAAAATTCCATGCTCTAATTTTGCATTAATTTTCCCGGTAAAAAAGAACGAATGCCAGGAATTGAAGAAATTTTTTGCAATATGCTTTCAGGAACCCACAAACCCATATTTTTATTCATCCGTTCGCAGGCTTTTTTGCATCTGTTCTCTCGGAGTATCAGGGGGCCCGAAATCCAGCTCACCGTTTTTTGACAAAATAATAGCAATGCTTTTGGTGCTTTGAAACTGGCTGAAAATGATTATCATCATGGCCATAATGGGCACTGAAAGTACCATGCCAACAATTCCCCAGATAAAACCCCAGAAAGTAAGCGATATAAGAATGATCAACGGACTGATATTCAACCTGTTGCCCATTAGTCTTGGCTCCAGAAAATTACCTACCAGCAATTGTATCACGCCCACTCCTATCACCACCTGAAAAAAATGCGCCATATCGCCATACTGAAGAATGGCAAATAATGCGGGGAACAAAGTGGCCACAATGGAACCAATACTTGGAATGAAATTCAGAAGAAATATAATAAACGCCCATAATGCGGGTAAATCAATCCCGATTAAAAGCAGTACTAAATAACTTAGTAAGCCGGTCAGAAAACTGGTTAAAATCTTTACCGATACATAGTTATGAAACAGCTTATTTATATGCATCAGGCTTTCATAGACCGGTCTGGGGTTCTCCGATTTCTTTAACAGTAGTTTAAGTTTACGATTTAATGATTTTTCTTCAATGAAAATGAATATAAGATATATGATAATCAGAAAAAATTTCCCTAAAAAACCGGCAAATGATCCTGCCGTTTTTGCAATGTTAGTAGCTGCTCCCTGTGTTTGTTTACCAAACCATTCATCCAGGTTTTGTGTGCCGGTTACAGCTTCGATTTCGATCAACAACTGTTTTGTATTCTGCGAATATTCAGGAAAATTCTTTGAAAGCTTTTCGATGTTTGAAACCAGTATGTTTATAGTAACATAGATTACCACAAGTACCGATACAGAACTGATAAGTGAGCTGAGCCAGTCAGGGCAGCGTATTCCCTTAATGATTATCCTGCTGATCAGCACCCGCAGCTCAAGAATGAGGTACCAGAGAACAACAGCAGTAATAACGGGCCTCAGGAAGCTTTTAAAGAACATTAGTATAGCTATGGTGCCTCCGATTATAATTACCCACCAGGCAGCTTTGGCTGTGGTTTCCGAAAGACCAAATGGATTTGAGTGACTTGATTTGTCCATTTACGTGATCGTAATTTATTAATATGTCAACTAATATATCAACCCTCCACCCGAATTAAAAATTCATCAGGTTGAAAAATACGAACCATTCCATGAACTTCCGCATTTCGGTCGTAATTATTGAAACTATTTTTGATTTGACGTATTTTAACTAATTTCAATTTTCATTTTTACAAATCACCATTAAATCCCATCCAAATGAAATATTGCATATATCTGATTTTGCTTGCTGTTTTAATCTCCATTTCTATAAATTCCATCGGGCAAATACCTGATAAAGAATCGCAGATTGCCACGGCGGTACTTGCCGCCCCTGACAACATGCAGAAAGACGCAACCGTACTTGGCTACGATCAGGCTGGCAAACTTATAACCCTGAAGAAAGGAACGAATGACATGATCTGCCTGGCCGATGATCCTGAAAGGAACGGTTTCAGCGTGGCATGCTATCAGAAAGAGCTTGAACCTTTTATGGACAGGGGACGTGAGTTACGAGCAGAAGGAAAATCGCGCGGGGAAATATTCAAAATCCGTGGGGAAGAAATAACGTCAGGTAATCTGGCAATTCCCCAAGGTGCTACTCTCAATATCTTTTATGCCACTGAAGAACAATACAACAAGGAAGCGGGAAAAGTAGATGGCGGCAATAAACGGTATGTAGTGTATCTGCCCTATGCCACCGCTGAATCAACAGGCCTGCCTTTGAAACCGGAAATGCCCGGCGGACCCTGGCTGATGGAGCCTGGCACACACCGGGCGCATATTATGATTACGCCGGAGCCGAAAGATAATTAAGCATTAATTGCAGCTAGTGCCTGAGACATTTTAATCCCCATTCAGGATAAAAACCAATATTACATAGTCCATCTATGGGGTTTCCCTGATTTTGGGCTTTATTAGCAACCTAAACGATTGATCATAGGTGAAATAACTCAACGACCAGTTGATAAAGACGAATAACCGGTTTTTCTTGCCCACCAGTGACATCAAATGCACAAACAACCACAACATCCAGGCCCAGAAACCACTGAAACTTCCGAAAGGCAGATCTGCTACAGCCCGGTTTCTGCCAACTGTTGCAAGTGATCCTTTTTCCGCATACCTGAATGGTATGAGTTTCCGGGATTGCTGAAGCCGTTTAAGATTATTGCTCAAATGTAATCCCTGCTGAATAGCTGGCTGAGCTACTTGCGGATGACCTGCAGGATATTTTTCTGAAATTCTAACAGCCATATCACCAATGGCATAAATATTTTTTGTGCCAGTTACTTTATTGAATTCGTCCACGATCATGCGTCCTACTTTGCCGTACGTATCCGAAGGAAGTCCCTTAACTTCATACCCCTTTATACCGGCTGCCCATAGCATTGTTTCAGACCGTACCGAAGTACCGTCATCGAGCAAAACAACACGGCCATCGTAATCTTTTACAAATGTTTTCAGCCTGACCCGGATACCCATTTTTTCGAGAAATAGCCGGGATCTTGCGGATGCTTTTTGTGTCATACTTCCAAGCAACCTGTCCGCGCCTTCCATCAGATAAATTTCCATTTTAGTAAAATCAAGCTCAGGATAATCTTTAGGCAGGATGAATTTCCGCATTTCCGCTATGGCGCCGGCAAGCTCAACCCCGGTTGGCCCCCCGCCTACTATTACGATATTCATAAATGCTTTCTCTTTTACCGAATCCGCACTCAGCGCTTTTTCAAAATTTTCAAGTATGATGTTTCTGATATAGATTGCATCAGATACTGCTTTCATCGGCAGCGCATGTTTTGCTAGTTGGTGATTACCGAAATAGTTTGGCCTCACGCCCATGGCTAATACAAGGTAATCATATTGAATGGTGCCAATAGACGTTTGAATGCAGTTTATACCCGGATCAACTGCTAAAAATTCTGCTACCCTGAAATGTATATGCTTTTTATTTTGAAAAATTTTCCGAAGCGGAAAGGCAATGGCTGCGGGTTCCAGACCCGAGGTGGCCACCTGATACAACAGGG
>QIDJ01000171.1 GCA_003228395.1 Flammeovirgaceae bacterium | reverse complement strand
GTTTCCCAGGATCAGGATAACGCTTTGGTACCGGACGAAAAATATGTTAAGGAAGTTAAAAAGGTATTAAACAGGAAGAAAATCAAGGATGCGTTAGAATATATTGATATTCTGGAACCCAGGACGTTGAAGGATCTCGTGTATCTTACGGAGATACCTGCGCCTCCATTTAATGAACGGAAGCGGGCGGAAGCTTTCAGGGATTTGCTTGAAGAAGCAGGCGCGGATAACGTGGGGATTGATGAGGCCGGTAATGTGATTGCAGTACGGAAAGGAGTAAAAAGAGATTCGGAGACACCGGAGATAGTGGTGCTGGATGCGCATCTCGATACCGTGTTTCCGGAAGGAACCGATGTAACGGTTAATTTAAACGGAGATACGCTGAAGGCTCCGGGGATCGGTGATGATACACGCGGCCTTGTTCTTGTGTTGACCGTGCTGCGAGCCTTAAATGAATCCGGAATTGGCACGGTTGCCGACATATGGATTACAGGCACCGTAGGCGAAGAAGGGCTGGGCGACCTCCGGGGTGTAAAGCATTTATTCAGGCCCGGAGCACCGGTAATACGCTCCTGGATTTCCATAGATGGCGGATCAACCGGCCGGATAACCAAAAGCGGGTTGGGGTCGCACCGGTACCGGGTTACATTCAGTGGCAGCGGAGGACATAGCTGGGGAGCATTTGGTATGGCCAACCCGATCCATGCACTGGGCCGGGCAATCCATATCTTTATTACCGAAGCGGAAGCGTTTATTGACAGCGTACCCAAAACAAGTTACAATGTTGGCAGGATTGGCGGAGGTACATCGGTAAACAGTATTTCGTTTGAATCCTGGATGGAAGTGGATATGCGCTCAGTAGATCATGCCAGCCTGCTGGCGATTGACGATATTTTCCAAAATGCCGTTCAGACTGCATTACAGGAAGAAAATAACAGACGAAAAAGTGGGGATACCCTGAAGGTATTGATAAAAAAAATCGGGGATCGTCCTTCCGGCCGGGTTTCTACAGATACGCCGCTGGTTCAACGTGCATTGGCTGTCACTACTTCGTTTAACATCAGCCCGCGGTTCACTACCGGATCTACGAATTCAAACATTCCCATATCCCTGGGAATTCCTGCCGTTACCATAGGCATCGGAGGCATAGGTGAGGGGGCACATTCGTTAAACGAATGGTGGTTGAATGATTTTAGTGGTCCGGAGGCGATCAAGCTGGGGCTATTACTGCTGGTAACAGAAGCAGGCATGAAGTGACATTTAACTGATTCGGGTTTTTTGTTAAATTGTAATGTATTACTTTCCAATCTGGAATTGATTATGAGGTGTTGAATTTTAACTATTTGAAAAGAAAAAATGGGTTTATTAAAAAGTATTGAAGGCAATTGGAACGGATATATCATCCAGAAATGGGATAATAAGGAGGTAGTGATACCGGTTGCATTTCAATTAAAAAAGGAAGACCTGCAGTTATCGGGTGAGGCGGTAATTGATACATCCGGCCTGGCATTTAAGAATATCGAGCATAAAGATTCGATGGTTATCGATCTTGAAAGCGTGCATGTGTACGATCCATATATTCAAATAAACTATTTGAGCAGGGAAGACGAGCCCGAACAATTTGGTTCTTTTGTTATCAGGTTGAATGAATCAGGTAAAAAACTGGAAGGCTGGTTTACAGGATACGGGCCCGAATCTATGAGAGTAATTGCCGGGTTGATTTCGCTTGAAAAAAGCAACTGATGCATCACCGGTACAACACATGCTTAATCCTTGGTTCGTGTCTGCACTTAATCCCTGGTTCGTGTCTGCACGAACCAAATACAAGAATTTAGCGGTTGTTCATCTCATCTTTCAGTTGTTTCGTGGACACGAAACAAGGATTTTGGGCAAAATTTCATACATCATAGTCATAATATTAAACTATTCCGGGACATCTTTTTATCTACTTTTGCGTATCACTAAAACAATGAACAGAAAATTTGTACATATCTTATTAGCGATACTGCTGCTGGCGAGTACAGCAGGTATATCTGTCAGCAAGCATTATTGCGAAGAGATATTGCAGGGAATTTCGTTTTTTTCAGATTCAGGTTCATGCAGTCAGGAATCATCCGTCCCTATGGACGGATGTGATGATAAAACGGATCATTTTGTGCTTGACAACGATTTTCAAGCTGAGTACAGCAACATAAAGGTGTCCACGCCTTTCCATTTTATTCAGTATGCTGATATAAACATAGCAAATGAATTGGTTTTTGTTGATATTCAAACAACATCCCACACGTTAACTGATCCACCTCCGGATTCCGGAACGCACATCTACGTTGAGGTTCAGTCATTTCTTCTTTAAGATTATATTTGCTACTTTTTTAAACCAGCGGTGGATATAGTCCACGCATCTGTGTAAATTGCTGTCTTTTGTAATATAGTTTACACCTTATAATTTATAATCAATACACTTTTCTAAGTTGAAAAACCAAAGATCATGTTAAATAAATTTATAAAATTCTTTCTCGAAAACAAACTGGTCACCGGTATGATAATCCTGGTCTTTATCGGATTGGGGGTTGCCACGGCGCCGTTCAACTGGAAAATTGACTTCTTCCCCCGAGATCCGGTGCCGGTAGATGCCATTCCGGATATCGGTGAAAACCAGCAAATCGTATTTACTACCTGGAAGGGCCGGTCGCCCCAGGATATTGAGGACCAGATCAGCTATCCGCTTACAACGGCTTTACTGGGAATACCCGGGGTAAAAACAATCCGGAGCAGTTCCATTTTTGGCCTGTCAACCATCTATCTGATCTTCGAAGATGATATCGAGTTTTACTGGGGACGTACAAGAATTCTCGAAAAACTCAACTCCTTACCTGCAGGAACCATACCTGCAGAAGTACAACCCGCACTCGGCCCGGATGCTACCGCACTGGGCCAGATATATTGGTACACGCTGGAAGGGAGAAACCCGGAAACCGGTGAACCCACCGGAGGATGGGACCCGCAGGAATTAAGGACATTGCAGGATTTTTATATTGGCTACGCACTTACTTCCGCCAAAGGTGTATCAGAGGTTGCTGCCATCGGTGGTTTTGTAAAAGAATACCAGGTGGATATTGATCCGGATGCCATGCGTGAATACAACGTGACTGTTGCACAGATAATGAATGCCGTCCGGAAAAGCAACCTGGATGTAGGTGCACGTACCATGGAATTTAACAATGCCGAATATCTGGTTAGGGGGCTTGGTTATATAAAAAATCTCGATGATTTAGAAAAAGCAGTTGTTACTGTTCATGGCAATACCCCCATTCGCATTAAAGACGTAGCTTTTGTTAATTTTGGGCCGGCTACACGAAGGGGTGGACTTGACAAAGGCGGCGCAGAAGCTACCGGTGCAGTTGTTGTTTCACGTTATGGAGCAAACCCGTTGGAGGTTATTCAAAATGTAAAGAAAAAGATTGATGAGATCTCTCCCGGATTACCTTCAAAAATCCTTGCCGATGGTACGGTTTCTAAAGTAACTATTGTTCCTTTTTATGACCGGTCCGGGCTGATCAAGGAAACACTGGGTACTCTGGAAGAAGCATTGGAGCATGAAATACTTATCAGTATCATCGTAGTGATTGTACTTGTAATGAATATCCGGGCATCCATTATCATCTCGAGCATACTGCCCATTGCCGTACTTATGACGTTCATCACCATGAAATATTTTGGCGTGGATGCCAATGTGGTAGCCCTCTCCGGAATTGCCATTGCCATTGGGGTGATGATAGATGTCGGGGTGGTCTTTGTAGAGAACATTGTCCGCCACCTTGAAATGCCCGAAAATGAAGGCGCCAAAGGAGCACATTTGCTAAAAGTGATCTATGAAGCGTCTATTGAAGTGGCTTCTGCCATCATGACTGCGCTAGCCACAACCATCGTGAGTTTTCTTCCTGTATTTGCCATGCAGGCCCAGGAAGGAAAGCTTTTTAAACCGCTGGCATTTACTAAAACATTTGCCTTGCTGTCTTCATTGTTAATGGGGTTAATTTTGATACCGGCCCTGTCCCACACGATCTTTTCTATCCGGTTTGATAAGGGAAAATCAAAAAAAGTATGGGCGGTGATTATTGCCGGGTTAGGAATCACTTTCCTTATCATGTACGGAAGTATAGCAGCCATTGTATTACTCATGTTTGGGCTAAATAATTTCTTCGAATCGTGGATACCTGAAAAATACAAGGCGTGGACCAACCGTTTAAATACGGCGATCATACTGATGACCATGGTTTATTTTTTAACTACGGCATGGATGCCTCTTGGCGCTCAAAACAGCTTATTTATAAACTAC
>QIDJ01000139.1 GCA_003228395.1 Flammeovirgaceae bacterium | reverse complement strand
TGATGTACATGGGTCAATGAACGAACATCTTATCCGCACGAAAGCAAAATTCGGAAATTGGGACATGCCATTAATATATAAGTTAGCAGAAAATGGTGGTTCCTGTGCCACAGGGTGTCATTCAACAAAAGTTTATGAACGACAGATTTTACCGGATACTTTGAACACAAAAGAGTAATTAAATTGAAACAATGAATAAAACCTTTATTAAGATACTCATTTATTTTTCTCCTTTCTTCGTTTTCACTGAGGGCAATAGTCAGGAGATACATCAGGATCCGATAGGCCAGGTTCGCTGGGTAAGTGAATTTCCAATAGCGAAAAAAGAGAAGGAGAAAGATGGTTTTTTCAAACGGGTAGGCAAGTTTATTACTGGTAAAAAAGAAATTACATTGAGTAAGCCTGTTGCTGTATTTGCAGAAAAACCGGATGTATTCTGGGTATTGGACCAGGGGAATGGCGCCGTATTGCATGTCGAAGATGAAGAAGTAAATATTCCGCAGTTTTTTACTAAAAAAACAAATCAATTCCCATCTCTTGTGGGCATTTGTCCGGTCGGTGAAAATGAATTGTTGTTCACCGATTCACGGCTGAATAAAATATTTCTAACCGCAAATGATAAAAACGAGTATAGGGTTTTGAACGATTCCCTTCAATTGCAGCAACCCACCGGAATTGCGTATTCCACCCAAACAAAAGAGATATGGGTGGTGGAAACCGGCGCGCATCGCATTGCTATCCTGGATGAAACAGGAAAAATAGTAAAATACATTGGTAAGAGAGGGGAAGGGCCGGAAGAGTTTAATTTTCCAACACACATCTGGATTGATGACAAGGGTATGGTTTACATTGTCGATTCCATGAATTTCAGGGTACAGATTTTTAGTTCGGGTGGTGAATGGCTATCCATGTTTGGAAGCCTGGGGGATGCCACAGGTTATTTTTCCAGGCCCAAGGGGGTTGCCACGGATTCCCGCGGAAATATTTATGTCGTCGATGGTTTGTTTCATGCCGTCCAGGTTTTTGGAAGGTCGGGGGAATTTCTCTATTATTTTGGCGAACAGGGGCGTGAAAAAGGTCACTTTTGGCTTCCCACAGGGATATATATAGATGATAATGACTATATTTATATTGCAGACAGTTATAACTCCAGGGTTCAGGTATTTCAGTTCATAAATGCAGCTATAAAATGAAGAAATTTGGATTTATTAGTACAGTATTATTGCTATTGCCTGCAATGCTGGTAGCACAAACTATTATTGGTACGCAGCATAATTTATCAGTAAGCGGCCCCGGAACGGTAACGGCAACTTCTGAATCCGAAATTTGTATATTTTGCCATACGCCGCATAGCAGTAAACCAGCCAGTCCGTTGTGGAATAAGAGTGACATAGGTACAACTTACACCCTTTACAATAGTTCAACAACGCATGCCACCATTGGCCAGCCCGATGGTTCGTCTGTTTTATGCCTGTCATGCCATGATGGAACAATCGCTTTAGGAAATGTAATCAGCCGCACGGTGGATATCGATTTCAGTGGGGGGGTTACGACCATGCCCATAGGAAATACGAATTTGACCACTGACTTGTCCGATGATCATCCGGTTTCTTTCGTTTACAGTTCCGCATTAGCCACCAGCGATGGCCAACTTAAAGATCCGGCAAGTATTACTGCGCCGGTTGCGCTTGAAAGTTCAAAAGTCCAGTGCATATCATGTCATGATCCGCACAATAATGTATATACCGATTTTCTTGTGGCATCCACTCAAAACTCAGACCTGTGTGTGAGTTGCCATGACCGGAATTACTGGACCACCACCATCCACAGGACATCGTCTTCAACCTGGAACGGAAATGGTTCTGACCCCTGGTTTCATACACCTTATACTACCGTATCGGATAATGCATGTGAAAATTGCCACAACCCGCATAATTCGGTAGGGAATATTCGTTTGTTAAAGTACGACATCGAAGAAAATAATTGCCTGGATTGCCATAATGCAAATGTGGCGGCGAAAAATATAGAAACACAAGTTAGCAAGACCTACAACCATAATGTATATAATTATTTCCAGGTACACGATGCGAATGAAACAACCTTATCAAATACCCTGCACGTGGAATGCGAAGATTGTCATAATCCGCATGCCGCCCGTAATTCTCCTGCATCCGCTCCTAATGCCAATGGTTTTATAGAAGGTACACGCGGCATCAACCAGGCAGGTGCTCCGGTGGCGGCGATTCAATATGAGTATGAATTGTGTTATCGGTGCCATGCCGATAGTCCGAGTAAACCGATCGGGTCAATTACCCGCCAAATTGAGCAAAGCAATACGCGGTTGGAGTTCGACAATGGTAATCCCTCGTATCATCCGGTGGCGGATGTTGGAGTCAATCCAAATGTACCCAGCTTAATTGCACCCTGGACGGTAACCAGCAGGGTTTACTGTACCGATTGCCATGCGAGTGATGGGGCCGGATCGCCTGCGGGACCCCATGGTTCTATTTATCCGCAAATATTGAAGTACCAGTACGAAACTGCTGATAATACTCCGGAATCGGCCTCAAATTATGAACTTTGTTACAGCTGTCACAGCCGTACTTCTATTTTGAATGATGATTCGTTTAAAGAACATGATGTACATGTTCGGGGGGATAACATACCTTGCAGCAGTTGCCACGATGCGCATGGGATCAGCAGCAGCCAGGGAAACAGCACCAACAACACGCACCTGATCAATTTCGATTTGAGTATTGTAAACCCTGATAATATGGGCCGGTTACGATTTGAAGATCAGGGTACGTTTAAAGGGCGTTGTTATCTGAACTGTCATGGGAAAAAACATAACCCTAGAAGTTATTAGCCCAACAAAGTGGTTTATTCCCTGACCATATATGTATATTCTATCCTTGAACCCTACTCTAATACCGGTTGTGTGTAATTTGTCACTTAAAATTCTAACCTTTATCATGTTACAACACTGATTTAGCGTTTATTTTTGTCATAAATAATAGCCTTTAAATTTTCAGACGCTATGAAACACATAAAATTTCTATTTTCCGGTACACTGATGGGTGTCCTACTGATTGTATTTGCAACGGCTATTGGTTATGCCACCTTTATTGAAAATGATTATGATGCAAACACCGCCAAAATGCTCGTGTACGGGGCCAGGTGGTTTGAGGCGCTGTTTTTCCTCATGGTGATCAATTTTACCGGAATGATTTTTACGAAACAACTGTATCGAAAAAGTAAAATAAACATTCTGATCATTCATGTTGCGCTCATCATAATCATCATCGGCGCCGCAATCACGCGCTATGCCGGTTTTGAAGGACTGATGCACATTCGCAACGGCCAAACGACGAATGTTTTTCGTTCCGCCGATACTTATATAAATGTTCAACTTACAAAAGACGGTAAAACTCAACATTTTTCTGACAAAGTTTTATTGTCGCCTGTTGGAGATAAGCTTTACCATAATACATATCAGTTTGGGGGTGACCAAATTAACTTAGTTTTAACTAATTATTATCCAAATGCGGCGGAAGAATTGGTTGCTGACAATTCGGGTGATCCCTATCTTGAAGTCATTGTAGGAGGACAGGACGGCAGGCATGAGCTATTCATAAAAGAAGGCGAAACAAAAGATGTACATGGTCTTCGTTTTAGTTTTGGTGACAGTACAAACGAGGAAAACGTACGGATAATCAGGCAAGGTGACCAATTGTTAATGAAATTGCCCTACCCGTACAAAATGAAAACAGTTAATGAAGCTGGTGATACAACAGACGTGGAAGGTTTCTTTCCTACGGGGATAATGAATGTGCATACCATCGGAGGAACTTCATTTGTACTTAAAAATTTTATGGAAAGTGGCGTAGTGAAATTTAAACAAGGCGATGCCGGTTCCAATGATGCAAAGCAGGTTGCCCTGATAAATGTAAATGGACAATCTGTGTTTCTGGAACTGTTTAGCCAGAAGCAGATTAGGATTCGAGATGTAAACGTATCGATGTACCTGGGATATAAGTCATTAGAGTTGCCTTTTTCTCTTCGGCTTAATGAATTTCAGCTCGAGCGATACCCGGGATCAGACAGTCCGTCTTCTTTCGCAAGCGATGTTACCGTAATTGACGAAAACAATAATGTGGAAAAACCCTACCGGATTTATATGAACAACATTCTCAATTATGGCGGATACCGGTTTTTTCAATCCTCGTATGATCAGGACGAAAAGGGGACCATTCTTTCCGTAAATCGTGATTATTGGGGTACCCTCGTTACCTATACCGGATATTTCCTGCTTTTCGGGAGCCTGATCGCCTCTTTTTTTACACGTAAAACCAGGTTC
>QIDJ01000074.1 GCA_003228395.1 Flammeovirgaceae bacterium | reverse complement strand
CATTTACCAGTGATTCCATCCTGACGATCGTTGTTGTGAATATTGCTGTTCACACCGGCTTCTTTTAAATCATGCATATAAAAATCACCGAATTCATCATTGGCGACTTTGCATGAATAATAGGTTCTGCCTCCGAACTGGCTCACGGCAATGATGCTGTTGGCAGCAGAACCCCCGCTTTGTTTTTTAGTTTGGTTGTGGTCAATGGATGCCACCAGCCGGTTTTGCCTGGCTTCATCTACCAGTGTCATATGCCCCCGGTCAATACTGTGTGTTTCAAAAAATTCATCACTAACCTTGAATTCCAGGTCAACGAGGGCATTTCCAATGCCATATACATCATATTTTTTCATAAATCGTACGGATTCGCTTCATTCAGGCCAAAGATACACGAAAGTGGTAATCATTTTACTAATGATTAGAGAACTTACCTGATCTGTTTGGTGTTACAAAAAATGTGCTAATGGTTTGGTTGCTATATTTGATTTAAATCCGCACGCATTCAATAAAATGCGCATGAGTAAGGTAAAAAGGAAGGCTAAAAAAATGACTGAAAGTATAATAGAATTAAAAAGTGAAGATTTTGAAAGCAAGGTAAAACAAAGCAAACGGCCTGCCGTGGTATGGGTGTGGGCCAGCTGGTGCCATAACTGCAAATCCATGGAGCCCTTTTTTCATGAAGCGGCCAAAACCAATCAGAACAAGGCCCTGTTTTTTAAATTAAAAGCAGACGACAACCGCAACCTTGTAAAGCAATTTAAAGTGATGGGCGTACCCACCACGCTATTTTTCAGTCATGGATATCTTGTGGAAAGAAAAACCGGTATCCAGACCGAACCGGCTATTAGCAGACAGATTGATCCATTGCTGGACTATACTCCGAAAGATGCCGAATCAGATGAAATTAAAGGCTGGTTCAGGTGGCCTTTTCGAAAAAAGAAACGTAAAAAGAAAAGTGTATAATATGGCGGTTACATTATTATTCAATGTCTTTCAATTCCATGGTATCTGTATTTTCTTCTTCTGATTCAACCAGTTCGATTTTGATCTCCTCTATAAATTGGCCCCATTTTTTTGATAATATCGTGGCTGCTCCAGTAATGCCTATACCTACTGCAGCTAATACAATAAGAAACACCAGGCTCAGTATCCTCAGTATTTTTCTGAATCTTGCCATTGTGATTTTTGAATGATTAATTCTGCCTGTTTTCAGGCATAGTTAAATTTGTTTATGAAATAAGGATTATTGCCGGATAAAGTGGCAAATGAGTAAGGAAGCTATCCCTGATGTGAGTCTAGGAATTCCTTGTCTGAGTTGTGAGGAATAGTTTTTAAATGTGTAAATCTTACAGCTAGCTTCGCAGTGAAAATCTGCTTAACAAGATAGTCAAACCGGGTTTTGGCCAGCCTGTTGTGAAGCAATAAAACTTCGTTGATTACGGATTTGTTGAAACTGTCAGAGATGACGTTTCCATAAAATTTTGTTAAGACTCTTTCGAAAGAAATCGTTCTTTTAGCATTTGAGCTGAATGAAAAAACTAACTCTGTATTTCTGTAGGGTTGTTGCTTTGGAGGAGAATTTCCAATAAACCCGGAAAAGGTAAAAATGCTGGCCAGTAAAGTTACAGTGAGTAACCACTTGGAAAGCTTGCCTTTAACAGGTATTTGTTTAATATCAACCATTTCCAGTTCAAAGGTAAGGAGTAATCCTGAGAAAATTATTGAATGAAAAACTAATGTTACATAACAATTTTAACATAGCTGCATTAGGTCTATTATTAAATTAGCTGATATCGGAATTGTCGATTTGAACAATATTTTAACGCGCAAAACAAAAAGCAAAAAATCAAGCACTTTATTATTCCGTCACTAATTTGAATAAGTTAATCCATTTTAAGAATTTGTGATCCTCCGGACAAATCAAGATAGTTTATCTCTCCGGTTCCCTTGTATTTCAAAATACTTGCACCGGAAGCTATAAAATCATTATTGCCATTCACAGTCAAACTGGCATGACTAGCTCCTGAGAGTTGCAAACTAATATCCTGAGTTATCATTTTATATGATCGTTCAAAATTTAGAATTAACCACTCAATATTTATTTTACTTTTCAATTACCTGATTTATTTATGCCTTTCCATAATATGCTCTACTATCTTTAAGTCACAATATATTTGCCAGTACGTAATTTTTTTGTTTATCCGGGTTACGTTTTACGGGCATGTAACAGGGGTATTGCGGTGCAGCATCAATGATTTTTTACTGCCATAATTTATCTCCATGCATGATTTTTATCATTTCTGCCCGCCTGTTAGTTGTATATTTTTGTAAAATAATTTCGGGATACATAACATGCAAGACGGATTGCCAATGACTACAGAAAGACACAACGGCACGAGCAAGAAAAACGCACAGCAGCAACAACTGACCCTG
The DNA here is from genome assembly GCA_003228395.1 of Flammeovirgaceae bacterium. Lineage (GTDB taxonomy): Bacteria > Bacteroidota > Bacteroidia > Cytophagales > Cyclobacteriaceae > SZUA-230. The sequence goes on along the minus strand of QIDJ01000074.1, from coordinate 1,947 downwards.
ATCGACGGTTCTAAGATTATCACCGAATCATTGGTCCGCTCAGGTGCGGATGTGTTTATCGGCTATCCGATTACCCCTTCAAACCTCTTTTACAAGTATGCCGGCAAACGGTTTCCGCAGTTTTATGCTGCCCCTGATGAAATTACGGTGCTGCAATGGATGTCCGGTTTTTCAGCAGCAGGCAAGTTACCTGTTACGGCTACGGCTTTCCCCGGCCTCGCACTGATGACCGAAACACTCAATATGGCCTGCATGATGGAACTGCCGATGGTACTTATTGTCACCCAGCGTCTGGGGCCCAGTACCGGATCCGCTACCACAGGCGCACAGGGCGATCTGGCATTTGTGAGCAGCATCATTTCCGGCGGGTATCCGATACCTGTTTTTTGCCCTTCCAGCCTGGGAGATTGCTGGAATCTGGCACACGAAAGCCTGAAAACAGCCGTAAAATTCCGCACTCCCGTTGTACTGCTTACTTCCAAAGAAATGATCATGACTAACCGGAGCTTTGATATATCAAAACTTAAAAAGCTGGAGAAGGGGAATAGAAGTATCCGGAATTTTAAAGAACCCTATCAACCATACCGGGCCGGAGAAGACATGGTGCCTGCATTTTTCCCCGTTGGGAACAACGACTATCAGGTCAGATTAAATGCATCTACACATGATAACGACGGAATGATAAAAAAAGCAAATCCGGAATCACTGGCCAACACCAGACGCCTGAAGAGTAAGCTGGAAAAAAGGGTCAACGAATTCACTTTTTACGAACTTGATGATAATCCGGGCGCCGACGTATTGCTCATTTCCTATGGGATTACAGCTGATTCTGCACGTGATGCATTGAAAACACTACGAAAGCAGGGGAAAAAAGCCTCCCTGCTGATAATGAAAACCCTGTACCCGCTTGCACCAGAATTGATCCGGATAATGAACCGGTATGAAAAACTCGTTTTCGCAGAGGAAAACCTATCCGGACAATTGAAAGAATTGATTTTTGGCAGAATTGAAAGTGAGCATATAAAATGTGTAAACAAAATCGGAAGCATGATCGCTCCCGCAGAAATTTCGGAGGTGTTTGATTGATGGAACAACCCATGTTAACAGGCGTAAAATTGCCCTTTTGTCCGGGATGCGGACACGGCCCTTCGGTGAAAAATATTTCGAAGGCGCTCGAACAATCCGGATTTAGTCCGCTCGATGTGATCCTGGTGAGCGATATCGGCTGCAGTGGCCTGGTGGATCCGTTGTTTGCCACCCATACCATTCACGGTCTGCATGGCCGGTCTCCTGCGCTCGGCATGGGCATTTCGATGGGATTATCGGATCCCGGCAAAAAGGTAGTGGTAATTCAGGGAGACGGCGGCGCCACCATCGGTTTGCAACACCTGCTTGAAGCGGCCCGGCGAAATGTGAATATGACACTTATCGTACTTAATAACCTGATATACGGAATGACAGGTGGGCAAGTGAGCGGTTTGTCAACCGCCACTTTCAAAGCTGATCGAAAGATAGAAGATCATACACCTCCATTCGACATATGTAAACTGGCGCACCAGGCCGGGGCATCGTATGTGGCGAGAGTTACTTCTCCGAAACAATTTACCGAACGGTTGACAGAAGCATTCCGTAATCCGGGATTTTCGCTGGTAGAAATTTCCAGCATGTGCCAGCCGTACGGCGCTGGCAAAATGCACGACCTGGAATGCTGGGTTGAAGATGATGTGACGCTAAAAAACAGGAGGGAAAAAATTGAAATACGGAGGCGTAAAACCGCTTCGCTATTTAGCAAAAGCGAAATCATAAATCCCGAATTTGATGCAAATGCAGTAACCCGGACCGGAGTATTAATAGCCGGGTCGGCGGGAGGCGGTGTGCAGGCTGCTGCAAGACTGCTGGCAGGTGCCGGCATACTGTCGGGGCTACACTCTACCATGAAAGGCGAGT
>QIDJ01000245.1 GCA_003228395.1 Flammeovirgaceae bacterium | reverse complement strand
TTATCCGAATGAACAGATCTGATCCAATGGCCGGGATCAAAAGTATAGCTGTATGAGATTCCGGCTGCACTGTTCCATAAAATTATGATCGGATTCGGATTATCATCAATCTGTCCCCCCTGGTGGTATGCGATAAATTGTACCGGAAATCTCAGCAGATGCTTGTCCCACTTTTTATCAAAATAAAATGAGATACCTCCCGAAAGTTCTTCCTGATTGGGATCGTTTCTGTAAATCATGGTTTCCCAGTCAATCCACATATCAAGAAAAACATTATCGGTTTCGAGTTTGGTTTGCATTCCGGTTTCAAGCCGGTCTTTCATTACGCGTTCAAAATCATAGAGGGGTTCGATATACCGGTGATTCAGGCTGCTTTCGAGGTTGCCGAAAATCTGCGTGAAAGGTCCAAGCTTAAATTTAACGGTAAGCAAGGGGGCTATTTCCGAAAAATCAACATTCCCAAAATCTTTCTGCAGATAAATGCCGGCATCTATCCTTACTTTTTCAGAAGGATAGTAAGAAAGATACGGGGCAAACTGAAATCCAAACAATGTATATCCGTCGGCAATATGAAGAAGGTATTCGTTATTCTTTGTAAACTGTAATAAATCCAGGCTCAGATACAATTCCTGGTTCCGTGGCAAATCAAGCGACCTTGCATTATAGAAAGCAGCGTTGTTTAGCTGCGCAAGAGCCGGAGTGAAAATAACCGCAACCTGAAGTATTATTAAAAGTATTCTTTTGTTCACAGCTACTAAAGTGAACAGATACAACCAATTATTCAAATATTTACTCCTTATACCTCTTTTGTTAATTTGTTATTTGACGGTTGAAGCACTAATTTCACACCGCTGATATCTGTTGTTTATTGAGAAAATTTTGAAAAATGAGTGAAAATACTGAAAAATTAAAAGCCCTGCAGTTAACTATAGATAAACTGGAAAAGGCTTACGGAAAAGGTACGGTTATGCGGTTGAGTGATGAGGAAGTGATGGATGTTCCTGCCATTTCCACCGGCTCTATCAGCCTCGACATAGCGCTTGGCATTGGTGGCATTCCCAGGGGCAGGGTAATCGAAATATACGGGCCTGAGTCGTCAGGGAAAACCACGCTTGCGCTTCATTGTATTGCCGAAGCACAAAAGAGTGGCGGAATGGCTGCGTTTATTGACGCCGAGCACACATTCGATAAAACATATGCCGAAAATCTGGGTATTGATACGGAAAACCTGCTGATTTCCCAGCCTGATAATGGTGAGCAGGCGCTCGAAATCACCGAGCATCTGATCCGCTCAGGTGCTATCGACATCATCGTGATCGATTCGGTTGCTGCTCTGGTACCCAAAGCTGAACTTGAGGGTGAGATGGGAGAAAGTAAAATGGGACTGCAGGCACGGCTCATGTCACAGGCATTGCGTAAACTGACAGGAACCATTAACAAAACGGGATGTTCATGCATATTTATTAACCAATTGCGGGAGAAAATAGGTGTTATGTTTGGAAATCCTGAAACAACTACCGGCGGCAATGCATTGAAATTCTATGCCACGGTAAGGCTCGATATCAGGCGCATCGGTCAGATAAAAGAATCATCAGCAGAAATTACCGGAAACCGAACACGGGTAAAGGTTGTAAAAAACAAAGTAGCTCCTCCATTTAAAATGGTTGAGTTTGACATCATTTACGGTGAGGGCATCTCCAAATCAGGCGAGATCATTGACCTGGGTGTAGAACTCGATGTAATCAACAAATCCGGATCATGGTTTTCGTACGAAGGTAACAAACTGGGACAGGGGCGTGAAGCTGTAAAATTGCTGCTTATGGATAATCCTGAGCTCATGGAGGAACTTGAAACCAAAATCAAGTCAAAGATCCACGGCGAAGGAGAAGAAGAGGAGGATTGACAACACAGATTTGAAGATGATACAGTTTTGGTAATGCCATTTGAAAAAGCTATTTATCCGGTTTAAAGCAAATACGGGGATTTACAAGAAACATCCACTGCATAGCCTTTGACATATACGCCACATGCCTATTAGAACGAGGAAATAGCCGGGGGTAAATACAGGAATTGCCGGGGCACAACCCAGGTAAAACTACCGAAATTCATTGGTGGTCATTATAAGAAAAGATAATGCGAAGTATCAATCCTGAGATTTTTTCGGGAAATTAGATGATAATTATGGAAGACCTCCTTGAGAAATTAACTCTGTGTATTGAACGTGGAAAAGTGGATGCCGCTGCTGCCTTCCCATCAGACATGATTGGTGAGTCAGGTGCAGATGAATTGACCAAAGAAGCGATTACTCAAGGTTTTAATGCTGAAGAAATTCTAAATAAGGCCTTGTTCAAAGGAATGCAAACCGTTGGAGTCAGGTTCAGAGACAATGAAATATTTGTCCCCGAAGTGCTGATGGCGGCAAAAGCAATGAACACAGCGATGATCCATTTAGTACCATTTTTTAAGCAGGGAATTATTAATCAAAAAGGGACTTTCGTAATAGGTACCGCAGCAGGCGATATGCATGACATTGGCAAAAGCTTGGTGACTATGATCTTAGAAGGCGGTGGCTGGAACATTATTGATCTGGGAACGAATGTGTCAACCCAAAAATTCTTAGAGACCATAGCGGAAAATCCTGGATGCGCTGTAGGAATCTCTGCACTGCTAACCACAACTATGGTAAACATGCAAAAAACAGTAAAAGAAATCAAGGATAGCTACCCGGATATAAACGTTCTGGTTGGAGGTGCTCCTGTAACTCAAACTTTTTGTGACGCAATCGGTGCAGATTTTTACTCACCCGAACCACATGGCGCTTTGGATTTCTTAAATCAGAGTGCTTGAAATTACCCGGCTATGAAGAACATAATTGATAGAATAAATGAAGGTTCTGTACTACTATCAGATGGCGCCTGGGGTACCATGCTATATGACAAGGGATTGGAAAGTACAGAATGTCCTGAGCTTTGGAATATTACAAATCCAGACAAGGTTTTACAAATTGCAAAAAGCTATGTCGATGCAGGAGCCAACATTATTGAAACCAACAGCTTTGGTGGATCAAGACTGAAACTGGATATGTATGAGCTCGGAGATAGGACCAAAGAAATCAATCGAGCTGCCGCAAAAATTTCCAAGGAAGCAGCAGGAGAGGATACTTACGTTTTTGGATCGATAGGCCCGTCCGGCAAAATCCTGATGATGGGTGAAGTTTCCGAGGAAGAGGTTTATAATGCATTTTGTGAACAAGCTGTGTCACTCGAGGAGGGGGGAGCTAACGCACTAATTGTTGAAACCATGACCGCACTGGATGAAGCTACTATTGCAATAAAAGCTGCTAAAGAAAATACTTCACTACCGGTAATCTGTACGTTTAGTTTCGAAAAAACAGTAAATGGGGATTATAGAACCATGATGGGGGTTTCACCAACAGATATGGTCTCAACCCTGATGGATAGTGGTGCAACTATTTTTGGCGCCAATTGTGGAAATGGCTTTGATGGTATGGTAGAAATTGCCAAAGAAATCAGGGATACGAATCAATCAGTTTTTCTAATGATCCAGGCAAATGCCGGAATTCCCGAGATCATAGACGGGAAAAGTCATTTTAAAGAGAGCCCAGAGGAAATGGCGGCTAAACTCCCCTATCTTATTGACCTTAATGTCAATATCATTGGCGGCTGTTGCGGAACAACTCCTGATCATATATCGAGGTTTGCTGAAGTTATCAACCTGACTAATGAAATAAATTAAATGAGTTGTTCTGAATATTCTTTCGATCCCACCGAATTGTCAATAACCAGCCTTGAAGTTGGCAGATGGATTGGATATCCAGACAAAGGGATTCCTCCAGACATCGAAGAAAAAATAGATGCTGTCTTATCTGAGCTTATTGGATTGATGGATGTCAGGGGAGGGTTTGTAGTTTCTGACAGCATTACGATTGAAACTGCATCAATGCATATTGAAAACACGGAGTTTCAAACAAAAAAAATTATTGCCAGATCACTAAAGAAAGCAACATCGATAGCGATTTTTACTTGTACTGTAGGCGAGGAGGTTAGCAAGTGGGCAACACAGTTCTTTAAGGTAGATGCATTATTAGGATATATTGCTGATGTGTCCGCTTCCGTTATGGCGGAAAAGACCGCCGAGAAAATTCAGGACAAGATTAAACAATTTGCTCAGAGTCAAGCCGAGTCTATCAGCAACAGGTACAGTCCTGGATATTGCGGGTGGTCAGTCTCCGACCAGCATCTTCTTTTTTCTTTTCTACCGGAAAATTTTTGCGGAATAACGGTGAATGAAGCTGCCCTCATGCACCCGATTAAATCAGTAAGTGGCATTATCGGGATTGGAAAAGAGATAGTCAAAAATCCTTATCAGTGCAATATCT
>QIDJ01000140.1 GCA_003228395.1 Flammeovirgaceae bacterium | reverse complement strand
AGCTGAATACTATGTATGGGCAAAAGGAACCTATTTCGCAATACAAGACACCATAGCCAATATCAACTCGTTATCCTTTTCCATTAATCGGTTAAACAGCCCGGCCAATTATGAAGAAATATATACTTATACCATTAGCAATAATGTACTTACACTTACCTCTTCTGATGAATATCTTCTCCGTATCCTGCGAAAATCATCAATTACGCTTGCGGAAGTGAACCAAAGCAGGTAACCCGGTGGTTTATTTGTAACTCTTTAATTTGCGAACTGCGAATTGCCAACTGCCAACTTTCTCCACCCCTTCCTTATATTTGCATCCCTGTATTTTAATAGTGAAATGTGCTGATGATCTGGTATTCTGACCTTTCGGTTACCGAAATTGTATTTATCCTGCTTTTTGTACTGCTGTACCTGGCTTACATAGTACGGATAATCCGGATTTCCAGAAGACTTAAAACCACCTATGGAAAACTGTTTGTAAAAGTTTTCCTGAGGTCTGGTTATTTTTTATTGCTTATTGTAGCGTTGCTTGGACCGTCTTTTGGGGAAGCCACCAGGGAAATAAGATCTGTGGGTAAAGACATAATGATTGCAGTTGACCTTTCCGAATCAATGAACGCGCACGATATTCCTCCTACGCGACTTGAAAAAGTGAAATTTGAATTAGAAAACATTGTAGAAGCATTTAATGCTGACCGGATCGGGCTTGTTATTTTTTCATCCGAAGCCTTCATGCAATGTCCACTCACCTATGATCAAAATGCGCTTTTTCTTTTTATCGAAACACTGCATACAGGTCTTGTGCCAAAAACAGGAACGGACCTGGCTCCTGCAATCGGATTGTGCCTCGACAAACTTGAGGACAATGAAGGATCGTCGTTGGAACAAAAATCCAAAGTAATTATTCTCATAAGCGATGGAGAAGATTTTGGTGAAAAAACAGGTGAAGTGACTGAAGAAGTAAAGAAAAGAGATATACGGATGTTCACCTTAGGGGTAGGAACAATGCAGGGCAGCAAAATACGCACCGGCAATGGGTTTAAGAAAGATAATAACGGCAACGAAGTGATTACAAAACTCAATTCTAAGAGCCTCAAATTACTTGCCTCAAAAACGGGAGGAAAATACTTTGAAATAAATGCAACAAGTAACGGCATTTCACGGTTAATTAATACCATACACAATATCGAAGGCGAACTGCGGGGGACACGCCGGGTAGATGTAAGCGCAAACAAGTATTTCTATTTTCTTGCAGCAGCCTTTTTATTACTTTTGCTGGATGGATTAACCAGTTTCAAAATATTAAAACTCTGACGTAAACTTAACGCACAATGAAACTTATTCTGGTTCTTTTCCTGCTACTTACGCCGCTATCGGAGTTGAATAAGATTGCAAAAATCAATGCCCATAAAAAGGAAGCGAAAGAAGCCTACCTGGCAGAGGATTTCGAAAAAGCAGCCCACCACTATCGCTTTCTTGTTGATTCACTCGGGGTAATGGAAGACGAGGTGCTCCTGAACCTGGCAAATTCACTATACAAAATTCAGGATACCACATCTGCAAAAAATCTATATACTGATGTACTATCAAATAGTTCCTCCCGGGAAATTAAATCTATGGCATACCAGCAACTTGGAACGATAGATTTTAGCCTGAAAAAATACGAGGAAGCATTAAACCATTACAAAAATGCGTTGAAACAATATCCCGGAAACGAGGATGCAAGATATAACTATGAACTATTAAAGAAAATTCTGGAAGAGCAGGAAGAAAAAAACCAGGAGCAACAACAACAAAACCAGGAAAACCAGGAAAACAAAGACGAACAAAGCCAGGATAAGAAAAATAAAGACCAGCAAAATCAGGATCAGGAAAATAAAGATCAGGAAAACCAGGAACAGCAAAATCAGGAAAACCAGGAAAACCAGCAGCAGCAGGACGAGCGGCAAGAGGGAGAGGAACAACAGCAACAGGACGAAAGAGAAAAGCAGAAGAAGGAGAAGTCAGAAGAAGGTGAAGAAAACGAAGAAAATCCTGAAGACAGGCAACCAACGACAGCGGAGAAACTGGATGAAATGAATATAAGCGAAGAAAAAGCCCGGATGATACTGGAAGCAATGAAAAATAATGAAATCCAGTACATCCAGCAGAACAAGCGCAAAGCAAAAAAACCTAAAAAAAGCGGGAAACCCGATTGGTAATAAACAACATTTTATAAATCATTAACATAAACACACAAATGAAAGAAGTATATATCGTTTCAATTGCAAGAACACCGATAGGTAGTTTTGGCGGTAAACTTGCAGGATTTACCGCTGTGGAATTGGGCACACTTGCTATCAGGGGGGCGTTGGAAAGAGCAGGAATCGGACCGGATGAGGTGGAAGAAGTGTATATGGGCAATGTGGCTTCTGCTAATCTCGGACAAGCGCCGGCCCGGCAGGCGGCCATGGGCGCTTCGATTGGCTATAATGTGCCATGTACCACTATCAACAAAGTTTGCGCCTCAGGAATGAAAGCTACTATGATTGGCGCACAGACTATCATGCTTGGACAGGCTGACATTGTAGTCACAGGAGGCATGGAAAGTATGTCAAACATTCCATACTACATTCCAAAAGCACGGTTCGGCTATAAATACGGAAATGGTGAAATCGTGGATGGTCTTGCGAAAGACGGATTATGGGAGGTTTACTATGAGTTTCCAATGGGAAACTGCGCCGATAATACGGCAAAAGAAATGAACATCACACGTGAAATGCAGGATGAATATGCTATTTCATCTTATAAAAGAGTAGCCGAAGCCACCCAGGCCGGCTATTTTGATAATGAAATCATTCCGGTAGAAATTCCTCAACGGAAAGGTGACCCGGTTATTATGACAGAAGATGAAGAATATAAAAATGTAAAATTTGAAAAAATACCCACGCTCAGGCCGGCATTTTCCAAAGATGGTACCGCCACAGCAGCCAATTCTTCTACCATAAACGACGGCGCCGCCGTCCTTGTGCTTATGAGCAAGGACAAAATTGAAGAACTCAGCATAACGCCGCAGGCCCGGATCAGAGGGTTTGCTGATGCTGCACAAGATCCCATCTGGTTTACCACCACGCCGTCAATTGCAATTCCAAAAGCAATGAAATGCGCCGGAATAAATAAAGAAGATGTCGATTTTTATGAAATCAACGAAGCGTTTTCAACGGTGGCTATTGCCAACAATAAGGAGTTAGGCATTGACCGGGAAAAAGCAAATGTATTTGGGGGCGCCGTGGCGCTTGGCCATCCACTGGGGGCCAGCGGAGCACGGATCATAGCTACGCTAAATAGTGTATTAACACACAAGAAAAAAAATATAGGCGTAGCCGGTATCTGCAACGGAGGCGGAGGCGCCTCTGCTATTGTAATTGAAAAAATATAAAAGGACACTCTTGACAGGTTATCCGGATATTATTTTTTGGGTAACCGGGTTTGTTAACAACATACTGTATGAAACAAAACGTATTGACTGCTGCATTTGTATTTTCGCTGTGGATGATACCAGGCATTTCTTCGGGACAGAAGGAAATGAAGACCTGGTATGATGTGGAGCAACAACAGCTCAAAGAAGTGTATCATGTAAACGATAAAAGTAGTGTTCGGGACGGAGAATATATAAAATACCATTTTGATGGGGAGGTTATTATTTATGGGCAATACAAAAACGGACAGAAGTCGGGTTTCTGGCAGTATTTTAACACAAGCGGACAACGATCGGCGATGGGAAATTTCCGAAATGATACGCTTACCGGACATTGGATCTATTTTCACCGGAACGGCAAGGTAAGCACGGAAGGAGATTTCGAAAACGGCCTGAAACATGGCAGGTGGGTTACCTACAACACCTCCGGGATAAAAACCGGGGATGGGGATTTTGTAAATGGAAACGGGCTCTTTACGGAGTATTACGACAATGGTAGCATTGAAAGAACATCTTATTTTACAGAAGGACTAAAGAACGGAGAAAGCAGGGTTTATTTTAAAGATGGTACACTCAAGCAAATTGCACAGTTCAGCAATGACGAACCTGTAGATACCTTGAAAGTATTTTATCCGGACGGTAAGCTTCAATCAGTAAGCTTTTTTAAAAACGGAAAACCAGATGGGGAAGTTATCCAGTACTATGAAACAGGACAGGTGAAAGAAATCATGTCTTATAAAAATGGCAAAGCCCACGGTAAAAACATCCTGTATTATAAAAATGGCCGTGTTGAACTTGAAGCCACTTACCAGGAAGGGGTATTAGTAAAAACAAAAAGATACGACAATCAGTAGCAGTCAATTACTGAAGTTTCACACCTATACAAAAAATATGTAATTGCGTGTATTCCAGTTTATTATAAAACAGATTTTTCCTTTGTGGTTCTTTG
>QIDJ01000165.1 GCA_003228395.1 Flammeovirgaceae bacterium | reverse complement strand
TTCTTTCCGGCCAATCAGACTTGCTTCGCGGCTGGTCACTGCTATTTTGTAGTCACCCAAAATTTCGGATGTATCAACTGTAATATCAGGCAGTGTCTTTGTAGAGTCCAATTCTTTAAATTTTAATACAACAAGACCAGACGGGCAGTAAACAAAAATAACGAATACCGATGAGGTATCAAACCTGCATTTCAGGCATTATAATAAGAAATATTCTGAATTTTAGGTTATTTAAAGCACATTATTGAGTCAAAATACTTCTCCGATGAAATTTATCACTGAATTATTTCAGAATTTGAAATTTTATTCGGACTTAAAAAAATTCAAAAACAATGAACTTATATAATTCATCTGAATTATTCTTTGTTGCTTGCTATATTTGCATCCATTTTAACTAAAAGATATAATTATGATCATTGGAGTCCCAAAAGAGATAAAAGATAACGAAAACCGTGTCGGTTTAACGCCTGCTGGCGCAAAAGAACTGGTTAAGCGGAATCACACGGTTTATATCCAATCCAATGCCGGATTTGAAAGCGGTTTCGAAGATGAAGAATATGAAATTGCGGGCTCCGTGATATTGCCATCTATTGAAGATGTTTATGGTCAGTCGGATATGATTATAAAAGTAAAGGAACCAATTGAAAGTGAATACGGGCTGATCAAGGAAGGCCAGCTTCTTTTTACCTATTTTCATTTTGCCTCCTATGAGCCTCTGACGCGGGCAATGATAGAAACCAAATCGGTATGCCTGGCTTACGAAACCGTTGAAAGTGATGACCATTCGCTCCCCTTACTGGTGCCCATGTCAGAAGTGGCAGGCAGAATGGCCGTACAGGAGGGCGCCAAGTATCTTGAAAAACCTATGAAAGGACGGGGTATTTTACTTGGAGGAGTGCCGGGTGTTAAACCCGCCAAAGTACTTGTACTCGGAGGCGGAGTGGTAGGAACCAATGCTGCCAAGATGGCTGCCGGCCTGGGAGCTGACGTAACGATCATGGATCTTAATCTGACAAGGTTGCGCTATCTGGATGACATCATGCCCGCCAATGTAAAAACAGTGATGTCAAACGAATACAACATCAGGGAGATTGTTAAGAATCACGAACTTATCATCGGAGCCGTACTGATCCCCGGAGCCAAAGCGCCTAGTCTAATTACCCGCGATATGCTGAAGGACATGCGTCAGGGTACCGTGCTGGTAGATGTTGCCGTTGATCAGGGCGGTTGCATCGAAACGTGCAAACCCACTACACATGCCGATCCGACCTACATTATTGATGACGTGATTCATTATTGCGTAGCCAATATGCCAGGCGCTGTGCCATATACCTCTACCGTCGCGCTTACGAATGCCACCCTGCCATACGCTATAGAAATTGCAGGAAAAGGATGGAAAAAAGCCTGCGGGGAGAATAACGAACTGAAATTGGGACTCAATATTATAAATGGCAAAATCGTTTACAATGCCGTTGCAGATGCTTTTGGAGAGCCGTGTGAAGATGTTGATTCCTTCTTATGATTCATATCTGATTCACTCTTTACTCCGGTTCATCAGGAAAATAGGGTAATTCTTTCAGCCATTCCATAGCGCTGTCTGGCTGGCCAGGTTTTCCACAAATAAATCCGATACCATTGGTGAGTGCAACATATTGCGCATTAACCGAATGATTGTACGTGGCAACCTGGTATAGTGCAGATTCATTTAATTTTTCGCTTGCAGATTTACATTCAGCAAGCAGAAAAGCATTACCCGTCCTGTCGTAAACAATGATATCACTTCGTTTCCGGAGCGCATTATATTTGTGCCCTGATTCAACCCGGATGAGGCTTTTAGGATAATTCAACCTGGTAATCAGAAAATGTACAAAATGCTGTCTGACCCACTCTTCCGGTGTAAGTAAAATATATTTTTTGCGAATGATATCAAACACTTCTACTCCCCGATCTGACTTTTTAAGTTTAATATCAAATGCAGGTAACCCGAGCTTTTTCAACTTTTCGTAATCCGCCTTTTCCATTTATCGCAGAAAATATTAATCTAGTTTATAAGCTTCTTCTTCCGATCTTGGAATACTGACCTGCAACAATAAGATCAGTCCGATTACAAAAAACCCGCCCAGAGACAATGCACTGTTTCGCATACTTCCGGTCCATTGCTCTATCAATCCAAAAGCAAATGTCCCGATAACGGTTGAAATATTATAAGTCACATTATAAAAACTAAAATAGGATGCATGATCAATGGTATTTACGGGCATTAGCTTGGAATATGTTGCACGTGAAAGTGCCTGTATGCCGCCCATTATCAATCCCGCAAAAAATGCAAGTGCATAGAACTGGTATTCATTTTGAAGAAAGTATGCCCATATACAAATGAATATCCACATGATCACCATAGTACTTAGTGAGAATCGGTTACCCCTTCTTACTGATAATTTGGCAAATAAAAATGATCCCAATATGGCCACAAGTTGAATGATCAAAATTGTTATGATCAATTTTCCACCCGAAAGTTTCAGCTCCTTGCCGCCAAATGCAGCGGCAAGATACATGATAGTCTGTACCCCGGTATTGTAGAAAAAAAACGATCTCAGGTACTTTTTCAGATCCGGCAAATTTGCAAGACTAAACCATACTTTTCTTATTTCACGATATCCATTCAGCAAATGCTGCATCACAATTTTTCTATTATTGGTTTTTTCAGGTAAATAATAAAATGTGATCTGAGCAAATCCTATCCACCAGACTCCTACGGTCAGAAATGAAATTTTTGCGGGAAGGGTGCCGGAGATTAGCCCGAACCATTCGGGTTTCTGAATCATTACAAGATTAAAAATCAAAAGCAGCACACTTCCGATATACCCGTATGAAAACCCTTTTGCGCTTACAATATCGTATTGGTCGTATGTTGCTATTTCAGGAAGAAACGAATTGTAAAATACCAGTGCACCCCCGTATCCAATACTGGCAAGTATCGAACAGGTAATTCCAAATTCCACATTTCCGCCATCAAAAAAGAAAAGGCCGATGCATGCGAGTGCACCAAGCCATGTGAAAAATACCATGAAATTCTTTTTATTTCCCGAATAGTCGGCAATACCGGAAAGAATAGGTTGCAAAGCGGCAACTACAAGAAAAGAAAAGGATAATGAATAGGAATATAAGACCGTATTGGGCAATGAAAACCCGAAAAAATCAACCAGGTCGGAGTCCCCTGATGTAGTAACGGCAATGTAATACACCGGAAAGATAGTTGATGTAATCACCAGGCTATAGACTGAGTTAGCCCAATCATACAGGCACCAGGCGTTTATGACCCTGGGATTATTTAATTCCATTATGCAATAAAAAAGTCTTTCCGGTAAACGAAAAGACTTTTTTTACTTTTCTTCGATTTAAGATGTTAGTAATCCATATCCTGAATGGTGGTGTACATAAGCTTTCGGGCATTGGCTTCCCTTAATTCAAGCTGTACATCTGAAACTAACCCCATTTTAACTTCTTTGTCAACTTTAAGTGCAATGGTGATCTGATCTCTTTCCACCTCGCTTAACTTATCCTTTTCCTGGGTAACCCATAGTACAATGTCTTTAGTATCAATAAATACATCGTTTGCCTGGATTTTTGGTTCAGTCCCCCACTGACTTTGCTTAGGTTTTCCAAGGTAAAGATAACTTACGAGCGATTTTCGCTGTAGTTTTCGTAATTCGGTAGCAGCAGGCACCCGCTGCTGTACGTTGATGGTTGTTTCCCGCAATACGGTTGTAACCATAAAAAAGAACAACAGCATAAATATGATGTCGGGCAATGAGGAAGTAGGGATTTCCTGACTGGTTTTAGATTTCTTTTTAAACTTCGCCATATTAACTTCCTCCTATTTTTGAAGGTTCCGCAATCGAAATTGCCATCGGAAAATCTTTCCTTGCTTTATCGTATATCCTTTTATGTTCAGGATCGCCCAGATCCGAAGCTATTTCACGCCATCGCTTGTTTGTCACACCCGCACGCTCTGCATACATATCATAGTATGCCCCCTGCACATTATTGAGCACTTTTATATATAACTCATAAGATGTTCCGCGGTCGGCTTTGAATGAAATAACGGCATCTTTTGGAGAATCGGACTTGTTTGGTTCTTTACCGTAATTAAGTATATGATCCTTTACCATCTGCCTTATTTTTTTAGGATCGTTTAAAGGCTCTCCTTCAACCAGGAGCCGGTCAGCGGAATTTAAGAGAATTGTAAAAATATTACGTTCCTGTATTTTTATTTCAGGCCTGTTTTTTTCATCCGGTTTGGGTGGCAACAGTAAGCTTAAACCTTTATCGTTTGCGATGGTAGTAGTTACCAGGAAAAAAATCAGTAGCAGGAAAGCAATGTCGGCCATCGAACTTGAATTGATCTCCGGATTTCCTCTTTTT
>QIDJ01000267.1 GCA_003228395.1 Flammeovirgaceae bacterium | reverse complement strand
GCTTATAATACTTGTTGTCTTGTTTGTAGAAATTTTTGTATATCGTTTACAGGAGGTTTATTTCCCTTTTCATGTATGATTTCAACATGCTTGTCGTCGTTTAGTTTCTCGAAATCTCCTTTACTGTATTTCCCGATCAATACACCTTTATTTAATATGGGTTTAATCCTTCCGAATCCGGGCGCTTTTAAAAGGTCAAGAAGTTTCATTCGCACCCATTGGTCATTTACATGCCCCTGGTATATCAATGCAAAATCCAACCGGCGCAGATTAGTTATATGTCCTTCACGAAGATCAAGCAATTCGCCTTCGAATGAAGGTTCCAGTACATTATAGCCCATATTCCGGATTTCTTCCTTGATAGGCTCAACTGATTCATTGTCCACCTGATCATGTATCAGATATACGTTGCGGGCATTGTTGTTTTCATCTTCCGGAACGTATTGCATGACAGATTTTTCGCCTGTTGAAAAAAGCTCCTCCCTTACAATATTCTTAAAGTCCTCCAGTGGCAACTGCAGAATTTCCGCCCCTTCGAGTGAAGCAATATCTCTTTTAATGTTTTCAATAAAAGTCAGTTGTTTTTCACTGGCAGCCCGCAGATCAGGCACGATCCAGATAAACCGGTAAATCTGGTTTTTAACTTTGCTGCTTTTCCTCATTTCCGAACTCCATTCAGCAGCAAGGCTGTTTTGAATATCAATAATTGACTTCGTGTTTCCATCCGGTATTTCTCCATACGAAGTTCCGATCATGTGAATGGTCAGGCTGCACTGTTCAAGGTCTTTTTTAATTTGTTTCTCCACATCGTCGTAAGCCGGAGGCAACGCATACACAGGCAACACCCTGAATCCATATCGCAGTAACTCACGCTTGATGATATTGCGTTGAATGGTCAGGTCATGGGCAGTTTCAGACAGATAAATGGCTTTTCGATCCTGAATGGGACGTATCCTTCTGAGATCAACCCCATTGTTGATCAGGTAGGTTTCATGTATATCATATACGAGATCAACCATTTTCATCCAGAACTCACGTTCGGAATCCTGGCCGAGATAGGACTTGAATTCTTCTGCTTCCTGGGTTTCATCATCATAGTGAAACATGTCATAACCTATCAATTCCCTTAACCTTACAGGCTGGTCTTTGATTTTTACAGGAGCTTTCAACACCTTGAATGCCCGTTGGGCTTCTTTTTCCCTTGATTTAAGGTAAAAATCTTCCAGTGCGTCCAGGCAATTCGGATTATCAATAAAATAAGGGCTGATGATGCAGATCATGGCCTCAGCTCCTTCCATCAACTGTGCAGGTATAGCCTCCGTACCTGATAAAAGTACAATCTCTGGCCTACTGCCGATTACCTGGTGCAGCATGAGGTTTAAAAACCGGTTGAAATTGTCAACCCAGCCTTTACCTGAGTCAATCGACGGATTATTGTCGTTTTCTGAGTAGTTGATAAGTACTTTAAAATTTGCTGGCATATATTCTTGATTCAGTTGTGTTATGCTTTTACAATATGCTTTTTGTTGTCATTGAATTCAATATTTTCCAGCATCTGCCTGGCCAGGTCTCTGAAATTGGTAAGAACGCTAATGAAATCGCTGATGTCAAGCAGGTAAAGCACACTATGCTGACCTGCCCGGATTTTATAGGCGGATGCATCTTCGTTGTCCAGGAAAAATGACCCTAAAATGTCATTTTCTATCAATTTATAGGAATTATCGGTACTAAACAACTCGCATTCTCCGGTTTCGGCAATGATGAGCGGATTGGAGCCTTTGTATTCTGCCAGATCATAATCCTCGCCTGCCCTGATTTTTACAATATGTATCTTTTCGACAATTTGTGACAAGTGCAGTTTGACTACCGGCTTAAATACATCGAATCTCGAAAGCATCAGGGTTTTATTGAAACGCAGCTTATTTTTTTCTTCCACTTCGCCAACCTGTGCCGCTGTACGCAGCCGGTCTTTCAGATAATACTTCCTGTCGTCGGGCAACCGGTCAATGATTTCCATCAACCGGTCTTCGCTCAACTTGCGGATCACCATGGCAGCGTTTTCTGCAAGCAACAGGTCTTCGTTGAACAGATGTGCAATCAAGCCCTGGTTTATCCTGGTACCGGGATGAAACGACATACTGTGCAGGGCACAGGCTTTTGTCCAGCGGTTGATGTAGTTAAAATCGCGGTTGATGATATAATTAAAGGTCTGAAGTTCGTTAAAACTGATCCTGGGATAAAATTCCTGGACTTTTTCAAGTTTTTCTCTCACAGATATATCATCGATAAGCGGAAAGAGCTTTGGTTTGAGCTCTTTGGAAATAAACACATCCAGTAGTTCAATGGCATAGGTAATGCCATCTACCGTTCCCGATTCCATATTATCTTTCACCAGTTGAATAGATGCCGGCTCGTATAGTATGGATAAATAAATATAAATGAATTCGAAATTACTTTCAATTTCATGATGAAGCGATTCGATCAGATACTGATTGTGTTCCGTATCTTTTATTTCGGATTGTGAAGCAATATTCCAGAAGGCTTTACCAATTTCGATGTCAAGCAGCGCGCTAATTCTTGTTGCATGGCTTTCGTCAGGCTTGAAATTTGCATCCCGGATTGAAAGCAGTATTTCCCGTACAATTTTTCTGTCAGGATATTCAACCTTATCCCATAAATAATCAATGGCCTTCTCACTTCCCAACCTGCCCATTATTTTTACAACGCGTTGCAGGGCATCTTTCGACTGATCAGATTTTTGAAATACCTGGTTAATTACAGGTAAAACGTCATCTCCGCCTGCATATAAAGTAGCTGCGGCTTCATTTCCGAATACAACCGAAGCCAGCATATCCGTAACGATTATCCATGTTTCAGGTCTTTTGACTTTCCTTGCCGTTTTCAGCGCCTCCATCCGTACAATGGGTGATATGTCGCGGAGTAGTTCAAGCAGCACAAAAACGTTTTCATCAGAAATGTGATCTCTCAGGTAAATAGCTGCTGTGATTCTTGTTTCTATGTCCATGGATTTGGCCATATCGTATAGCTCGGGATCACTGATCGTAACGCCGCCACCTTTTTCTGCCTCTCTGACCGCTTTTTCCGCAAGTGACCGGCTGGCATTCCTGTCAATTTGGGCAAGCTTTTTTCGCGTAAATTCAAATAATTTTCCTTTTGCCGGGATATTTCCGGCGAGTTTTTTTATTGAATTTTCAAACACTTCCGGTTCCAGACGCTCCATCAGTTTTAATGAATAATAAACCGTAGTCTCGTTTTCACTGACTTCTTCTGGTGTAATCTCCTCCTTGTATTCTTTGGAAATAAATGACGATACGCTGGATTTAATATTAGACAATGTTTCATGAAGCGTAAGCCGGTAATTGAAATGCATTTTTCCGGTAGTGTAAAACCAGACCATCAGCGCTGGAATAATGATAAAAATTACAACAATCAATTCTAACTTCAGGGTGTTCATCAAAATCAGCAATAAACCGGCGATAATACCTGCAAATGCAGTTGTAACGCCTTCGATTTTAGTGTTGACATCGAAACGCACGGTTGAATCGATGGGTAAAAAGTACAATTTAAAGGTAGGTCCGTCGAGGGCGTCTTTTAATGAATCGATGAATAGTTTAGTAATGGAGATTGCCAGAAAAAACCATACGAATTCTTCCGATAAAGCCCCAAATAAGCCAGATGCTACCACAAGTATGATAATAAGTGCAGGATTGATCAACAGAGCCAGCTTTAGTCCATAATTATCAATAACCCAGTCAGTTACAAATGTCTGGAAAAGGAAGCTGAAAATAACCACAGTGGCCTGGAACCGGGCGATAAAGGCGCCCAGGTCATTTGGATTCGGCCATTGAGTTTGTGTGGCGCTTAAAAAAGCATAATCAACAAAAGTTATGGTAACGATAGATATGAGCACGAACATGATCATCAGACGCAGGTATTTGTTCCGCATCATTTTCGGGATAGGGTAGGTCTTTTTCTTTTCACCAACCTCCTCCCTGAGTGAAAATTTGACTGAAATGAGTATAAAGGAAGCCAGCAAAATCACCAGCGTGATCATGCTCAACAGGAATAATTGTACGATAGTAATAAATCCGTTGTCAATAACATATCCGATGGTAAATAATGCCAGAATAGATGCCACCAACTGGCCGGTATCAATACCACCAATAATTCTTTTTGCCTGCCGCACGGTAAATATCCGGCCAAATGTACCCCAGAAAATCAACAGGCCGATATAGGAAAAGGGCAGGGCAAATACAAATGCTGTAAATGCAACGGGTTCAAATTTGTCAAAAAAAGTAAGTCCGTACCAGACAAATGAGGAAACCAGAAGAATAGATAAAATATATCCGGTTACCAAGCTGGGAAAACTGACTCTGGCCTGCAGATATGCATAAAAATAGGTGGC
>QIDJ01000324.1 GCA_003228395.1 Flammeovirgaceae bacterium | reverse complement strand
ACATATTGACCTGCGTACGGAGGAAGAAATACGCAAAACACCCGGGTCTGAACTGGTTAATAAAGACCATCCACTCGTAATTGAAATCTGGAATCTTGTTTTTATTCAGTTTAACCGGACAAATACGGGAGCGCTTGAGGATTTGCCTCAAAAGCATGTAGATACCGGCATGGGCCTCGAGCGGCTTACAATGGCCATCCAGCATAAAACCTCAAATTATGATACGGATTTATTTCAGCCGTTGATCCGGTTTGTCGGAAGTCAGGCCGGTGTCAGGTATGGTGAGTCGAAAGATACCGATATCGCTTTACGGGTAATAGTAGATCATATCCGGGCAGTTTCTTTCGCTATTACCGACGGGCAACTGCCTTCAAACACTGGTGCGGGATATGTGATCCGTCGTATCCTGCGCAGGGCCGTCAGGTATGGATTTACATATCTGAATTTTACTGAACCGTTTCTTTACAAGATCATACCATTACTCACTAAGCAATTTGAAAGCGTATTCCCTGAACTCCAGGCGCAGCAGGAACACGTAAAAAGAGTGATAAAAGAGGAAGAACTGGCTTTTCTTAAAACACTTGAAAAAGGGTTGCGAATGATTGACGCCTTTTTAAGCAACAAAAGGAAGGAGGATGATTTTGAGATTTCCGGTGAAACCATATTCATGGTGTACGATACGTATGGATTTCCCAAAGACCTGACAATGCTAATACTGCGTGAGCGCGGATATGAACAAAAAGTATCGAAAGAATGGGAGACGCAGTTTAACACATGCCTTCAGAAACAGAAAGAACGGTCACGGACAGATGCGGTGGTTGAAACGGGCGATTGGATTGAGCTGAATGGTAAAAAAGCAATTGATTTTGTTGGATATCAGCATCTTGAGTATGAATCAAAGATTGTAAAATACAGGCAGGTGAAGGATAAAAGCCGGAATGTTGTTCAGATTGTACTTGACAAAACACCGTTTTATGCTGAAAGCGGAGGACAAGTAGGAGATGCGGGTTATATTCAAAATGAGGATGAAAAGATCCGGATATTTGATACCAAAAAGGAACACGACCTTATCGTCCATTATGCAGAAAAGGTCCCGGATAAGATAACTGCTACGTTTACCGCAAAGGTCAATAAAAAAAACCGGTTGCTAACTATGAACAATCATAGCGCCACCCATCTGATGCATGCTGCCCTCCGGGAGGTGCTCGGGTCGCATGTAGAGCAACGAGGCTCGCTGGTCAATCATAAACTTCTCCGTTTTGATTTTTCGCATTTCGCCAAAATGACAGATGAGGAAATACAAAAAGTAGAGGAGATTGTAAATAATAAGATAAGAGAAAATATTCCGATCGGTGAAAAACGCGATGTTCCGCTGAAAGAGGCAAAAAAAATGGGAGCTATGGCCCTTTTTGGTGAAAAATACGGAGAAAAAGTAAGGGTGATTATTTTTGATGAGAAATTTTCGGTCGAGCTTTGCGGTGGCACCCACGTGTCACAGACAGGCCAGATCGGCTTTTTTAAAATCGTCAGCGAAAGTTCCATTGCTGCATCAGTACGCAGGATTGAAGCATTAACTGCGGTAGCAGCCGAAAAATATGTGTACAACCTGGAAGGCACTATTAAAGAAGTGAAGACACTACTCAATGACCCGAAACACATTCCGTCAGCCATTGGAAATCTAAAGAATGAAAATAAGCGGCTCGAAGCTGATCTGGAGTTATTGCATCAGAAGCAAGCCGGAGCGGTAAAACAGGAACTTCTCAGGAACATTGAAAATAAAAACGGCGCTTCCGTGATCATCCAACGGGTGGACATCAGTGATTCGACTGAAATCAAAAACATTGCTTTTCAACTCAAAAACCAGGTTAAAAACCTGTTTATGGTACTTGGCGCCGTTGTAAATAACAAACCATTGATCACCGTTATGATCTCTGACTCCCTGGTGAGCAGTAAGGGAATGCATGCCGGAACAATTGTACGCGAACTGGCACGTGAAATCAAAGGGGGAGGAGGAGGTCAGCCGTTTTTTGCAACGGCAGGCGGCAAAGACATAAACGGGCTGGATAGCGCACTTGAAAAAGCAAAGGACTACGTGGCATAATGAAAGTACCTGATACACGGTATGAAGCCATCATCGGGCTGGAAGTGCATGTAAGGTTACAGCTAAACACAAAGATATTTTCCGGCGATGTCAATGATTACGGTCTTGCGCCCAATACGCTGATCAGTGAGATATCACTTGGTTATCCGGGTACGCTGCCGAGGGTAAACAAAAAGGCAATTGAATATGCAGTGAAAATGGGGCTGGCCTGCCATTCGCAAATTGCTCCGGAAGTATCGTTTGACAGAAAAAATTACTTTTATCCGGATCTTCCGAAAGGATATCAGATCACCCAGGATCGAATTCCGGTTTGTAGAGGAGGCTACATACCTATCCGGGCAGATGAATCAGATAAGCAGATAGCTTTAAATCGTATTCACCTTGAGGAAGATGCCGGCAAATCAATACACGGCAGCCCGGAAGATGGAACACATATTGATTTCAACAGGGCAGGAACGGCGCTGATTGAAATAGTTACTGAGCCGGTGCTCCATTCCGGCGACGAGGCATATGCATTTTTATACGAAATTCGGAGGCTTGTGCGCTGCCTCGGCATCAGTGACGGAAATATGGAAGAAGGCTCCATGCGATGCGATGCCAATATTTCGATACGACAAATTGGAAGTTCCCGGCTTGGACAGAAAGTGGAAATTAAAAACATGAACTCACTTAATAATGTACGAAAAGCCATCGTCTCTGAAATTAAAAGACAAACAAGTGTTAAGCAGAGCGGAGATGAGATTATTTCAGAAACCCGGACGTTTAACCCTACAACCGGCAGCACTGCGGCCATGCGTGTGAAAGAATCGTTAACAGATTACAGGTATTTCCCTGATCCCGATCTTCCTCCCGTTTTATTAACTTCTGACTGGTTGGAGGAAATACGCAGCAAAATGCCGGAGTTACCCGTCGAAAAAGAACAAAGATTCAGAAAGGAATATGGATTATCGGTTTACGATGCTTCGGTACTCACAAGTACGGACGGCCTGGCAGCATTCTTTGAATCTGTGGCAATCGAATGTGGGAATTATAAAATGGCTGCCAACTGGGTAATGGGACCGGTTTTATCGGTTTTGAATTCAAAAAATATTCAAATCGAAACGTTTGATCTGACCCCCGGTCAGATTGCCGGATTAATTAGTCTTATTGATGCCGGCAAGTTGAGCTATTCGGTGGCTTCCCGTAAACTTTTTCCTGCACTGCTTGCAACTCCAGGAACCGAAATAGTGAAATTGGCTGAAAAGTTAAATTTATTTTCCGGACAAGACCAGGAGCTGGTAATTGCTGTAAAAGAGGTAATCGAAGAATTTCCTAAAGAAGCAGAAATGTTGAGAAGCGGGAAACAGAAGCTGATAGGGATGTTTATGGGAAAAATAATGAAAAAAACTAAAGGGCTGGCAGACCCTAAAAAAGCAAAACAAATGCTGCTCGATGCGTTAAAGAATACGTAATTTTGCAGTTTATATCTAAAAAAAAAATAATGAAAAGCAAAGTAAGCGTATATATAAGTATCGCTGCAGCGCTTATTGCTGCAGTTTTTATTCAAGGATGTGATTCGCAATCAAAACAAATCGCAGCGGGTGAGGGTGTTACCTTAAGCGGTAAAATAAATTATCCGCAGAATGGATTGATTATTCTTGAACAAATCAATGGAAGGGAAGTTGAACCGTATGATACCATCATGTTAAATCCGGACAATACGTTCCACCATTTTGCAGATCTGGAATCACCCGGGTTCTTTCGCCTGAATATGTACGGAATACAGATACTTACTATTATTTTGAATAAGGATGATCTGGAGATTATCGCGGATGGCAACAGCGCTGCAGGGTTTGCAGATATAAAGGGTTCCACCGAGATTCAGCAACTGCGGAACCTGAACCAGTTTCTTCAGGTTAATTACGTTTCGAAAGAAAACCAACTCAACCAGGAATACGTGAAGGCCAAGCAGGCGAAAAACGAATCGCTGGCAACAGAGGCACAGGAAGCGTATCTTGAATTGCAGGCACTGAAGGAAACAGCTGTTAAAGAACAAATTGAAAAAATGGGCGTTTCACTGGCGGTTTTTCAGGCCATAAACTATATCGATAAAGACAAGAACTTTGAATTTGTAGCACGCATGTCAGAAAAACTCACCACCGCCTATCCGATGGAGCCGAATATAAAAAACCTGGCTGCTGAAATGGAGCTTTTACGGAAAGTGAGCATTGGTCAGCCTGCGCCGGAAATTGCTTTGCCGGGCCTGGACGGTGAAATCGTGAAGCTTTCGTCATTAAAAGGTAAGTATGTAATGGTGGATTTCTGGGCAGAATGGTGTAAGCCCTGCCGC
>QIDJ01000004.1 GCA_003228395.1 Flammeovirgaceae bacterium | reverse complement strand
AACGGCCTCTTTTACCGTATTGAATACCGGCCGGTCAAGGTGCGTCTGACCGCCTTTGCCCGGGGTTACGCCACCCACGATAGTTGTTCCGTACTCGATCATCTGGGAAGCATGAAATGTGCCCTCAGAGCCCGTAAACCCCTGCACAATCACCCTGGAATCTTTATTTACCAATACACTCATAGAAAGGATAATTTATTTCAATAGAAGTGCCACAAATTTAGAATAAAACCATCCATAACCAAATTGTTTGTCCACGCAAAAGGGTTTGCAAAACAGGCTTATACGTTTTTTTTTAAAAAAGGTTATTATGTACATCTTCGGTCGCACGCTGTTCGATTTTGAACTATCTATACCTTTGTTAAGGTACGATCAGACCTGATTAGCGATTTTTTAATTAAAAGACAAAATTGGTATGAGGTTTGCATATTGATATAATAAACGTAAACACAAAAAACTCATGTTAATTACGGACTGATTATTTAACGGTTAAAAGAAACGACTAAGCAACGCTTCAATGTTTAGTTATGTTAGGTTAGGTTAAAGAAGGTAACAGGAAGGCAAACGGCCTTCCTGTTGCTTTTATGGTACAATTAATATTCATATTCCCTAACTTTCCGCCATGAATTCCTTCAGATTAAGACTTCACGAGATCATTTTCGAAGCAGACACCCCTGCCGGTAAGGCCTTTGACGTTGCGCTCCTGGTGGCTATCATACTGAGTGTTTCTGCGGTAATGCTGGAGAGTGTCATTGCAATAAATATAAAATACAGCGATTTTCTTCGAAATATCGAATGGTTCTTTACCATTTTATTCACTGTTGAATATCTTGCCCGGATATATTCTACAAAAAAGGCTTTGAGTTACATTTTCAGCTTTTATGGAATTGTAGATTTCTTAAGTATCATTCCGACCTATCTGAGCCTCATTATAGTGGGAAGTCATACACTTGTCGTAATCCGTACCATCAGGCTGCTCCGTGTATTCCGGATTTTCAAACTTGCCCAGTTTATCGGAGAAGGCAAACACCTGATAGCGGCATTAAAAGCAAGCCGGCGCAAAATCATTGTATTTGTTTTAGGTGTGATGTCGATCGTTGTGATTACCGGAACACTGATGTATATGATCGAAACCGAAGAAAGTGGGTTTACAAGCATTCCTGAAAGTATTTACTGGGCAATTGTAACGCTCACTACCGTGGGTTATGGCGACATAGCTCCTCAAACGGTCTTAGGTCAGATACTTGCCTCTTTTGTAATGTTAATGGGCTACGCCATCATTGCTGTTCCTACCGGAATTGTTACCGTAGAGCTTTCAAAAGTGTCAAAATCGAGCACAAATACGCAGGTTTGTTCGAATTGCAATGCCGCCGAACACGATGATGATGCTAAATTTTGCAAAAAGTGTGGTGCTGCTCTCAATTTCCTTGACAGACCTTAACGGATGTAGTTAGTCAAAAAACTTTTCAAATTCATCTTCAGCTTTTTTTGATTTGAATTCTATTTCAAACTTATGCTGCCTTCGTTCAATACATTTCTGCTACATACTCCCCGTACCCGTTATACTTCAACGTGGGCCTCCAATCGCCATCGGGCAGCATGCGTTCCCTGGCCTGTGACCACCGCGGGTGCGGCACATCCGGATCAATATTTGAATAAAAACCATATTCGTTCGGTGTAATCTTATGCCAGAATGTTTCAGGTTCGTTGCCGATAAACTCCATCTTTACGACTGATTTTATGTTTTTATAGCCGTATTTCCAGGGTACGATCAGCCGCATGGGGGCACCGTTTTGTTTGGGTAATGGTTTCCCGTAAATCCCCGTCACCATAAAAGCTAGTTCATTCATGGCTTCATCCATCCGTAACCCCTCAAAATAAGGCCAGGGATACCAGGGCTGATCTTTTACACCAATCATTTGTGCCTCATCCGCAAACGAAACCATGCGTACATACCTTGCTTTTGAAGCAGGATTGAAATATTTAATGAGCTTCGCCAGCGAAATCCCGGTCCACGGTACAGCCATCGCCCACCGTTCTACACATCGAAAGCGGTAGGTACGCTCTTCCTGCCCGAATTTTTTGATCATGTCCTCCAGGTAAAAAGTACCCGTATTGGATGCATATCCGTTAACTTCAAATTTCCAATCCCGGTTATCGAAGTTGTCCACATACTTATAGGCATTGTAAATGTTGCGATCGGCCCGGTTTATAAATTCATAAAAGTTGTTATTATGAGTAGCGGAATATTCATCCGTAATTTCCCGGTCAAGCTCATACTTTGTATTCCGTTTTGAGGGGAAGAAATTCTCAATTCCTTCAAAAGTAAAATTATTATTTATATCCTGTGGTCCTTCACTATCTGTCGAGTTTCCGGAGACACATGTCGAAAGCAACGACGGGCTTGCAAGAATAGCGCCCGAAACCATCCCCAGTTTTTTAAGTATTTCCCTTCTGCTTAGGTAAATTTTTTCATCAGTGGGTAGTAATTTATCCCATGGTTTTGGCTTATGAATATAAAACATAGTACAATATAGGAATTCTGCCCTGATAAGGAATTCTTTTCCCGTAAAAACCTGTTTCTCTTACTTTAATGGACAGATCATTCAATCTGAATCTCCTGCAAACCCTCGTGCAACTCAATCGTTGTATCACTCCATACAAATATTCCGGTTAACCCTGGAGGCAGTGTGATATTGCCACGTATTCCATTGTTCGATGTTTTAGCCAAATCGATCCTAAGCATACCCTGTGGATGAGGAATGGCAACGCGTATGAATTCCAGATTTCCCAGCGCAGGTTCAATGGCAACCTTTTTGAAACCGGGAGCAGATGGTGTAATACCAGCCACCAATGCCAGCAGATCATAATTAGGGGAGGCGCTCCACGCATGGCAGTCAGATCGCACCGGATCAGGTTTTTCTGCAAAGGTGGTCAAGCCTTTATCCAACATGACGAACCAGGGTTCCAGTAATTCGAAATACCGGTCCCCCATTCCGGTTTTTTTTATTGCCCTGAACAGATAGAATTTAAAATAAAAGGTGGCCTGAATTAGGGAAGAATCAGAAATGGTACGGTTAAGCACATCCGGTTGTTTGCCGTCAGGTATTGTATTTGTAAGTATGGCCATGATATTGGCATGCTGGCTGAATATATCTTTTTCAGGCGTATCTGCTATCAACTGCCTTTCTTCGTCCCAACACAGGTCATAAACCGCCTTTTTTATTTTCTCGGACAACCTGGAATAATGACCGGCAAGCTCCTTGTTTCCAAAGGCGTTGAACATCAACGTGGCATAATCCAGGGCATAGGCATACTGAAGGGACAGAATGGATGAATTGCCCTCGCGGACACCTGCCGGTACTCCGCCATTCCCGATGTTTGCATCCCATTGCCATTCATTGGCCCAATCCACAAAGTTCCACCATTCCAGCGGACCAAGTATATATTGATCAGTAAGCCGGTTTTCAAACCAGGCTAATACAGATTGCACACCGGGTAATAATCCTGAAACAAATTTTTCGTCCGGGCGGTGCATCCAGAAATCATACACCATATCCACCCAAAACAGGGAATAGGGCGGAATAATCTGCTTTTTATAGGCTGGATACCGGCTTTGGGTCAATCCATCAGCAATCCGGGAATCATCGAACGCCATCAGTGATTTTCGCATCAGCCGGTCATCACCTGCTACGTACATTGATATTAGTGCTTGTATGCGTGTATCGCCGACATACTGTAATTGCTCATAGTAGGGACAATCGTAGTATGTTTCTCCTGCACACAGGCGTGCAGTACGCCACCCCGTTTGCCAGACCGCGCTAAGACCCGGCTCGCTACTTTCAAATGATGCGCGCTCCTGAAAGGGATACGCGGTAAACAATCCATAATATTCATGAATGGTCAATGGATTGTTATCCGTTTCAAATTCTATCAGCACATACCGGTAGGTACGAAACCATAATGGCCTGTAAAGCCGGTTTTCATTGCCATCAGGATAAAAAATATCCGAATTACCCCTAAACAGCTTACCTTCCACTTCATCCCGGTTTCCTTTTCCGGATCCTTCGCCTTCAAATAAGGATTCTGCATACGAAACGGTGATTTTACTACCTTCTCCGTTACTCACGATCATTTCGGGATAGGCGGTGGTTAACCGGGCCTTATCCAACAGTATCGAGCCCGTCGTATGCGGCGGTATCTCAATATCTTCATTCCCTCGCAGGAATTTTTCAGAAACTGATACGCCGGTTTTTTTTCGAATTTTAGCAAATCTTACCAGTTTATTTTCCATAAATGGAATGGTCCTGGGCACAAGCATCCATTTACCATCCGTACCGAAGCCTCTCAGTTTAGCTCTTTCAATTTGCTTTACATTTTCCCAGATCGCATCATCAAAATCATTTTGTTCCCAGCCCCATGGATATTTTT
>QIDJ01000107.1 GCA_003228395.1 Flammeovirgaceae bacterium | reverse complement strand
GGCATGACCGTAGTGTGGAAGATGTGGTGAATTGTGCTATTCAGGAAGACGCCAATGCCATCGCTTTGACCTCCTATCAGGGAGGCCATAACGAATATTTTAAATACATGCGCGATCTTCTGAATGAAAAGGGAGCTGAAAATATTAAAATATTCGGAGGTGGCGGCGGAGTAATACTTCCGGATGAAATCAAAGCCCTTCATGAATACGGCATCACCCGTATTTATTCGCCTGACGATGGCAGGGAATTAGGGTTACAGGGCATGATCAACGACCTTGTAAAAAGGTGCGACTTTGCTGTAGGCGACAGACTCAATGGTGAAATAACGAAATTATGCCCGGCAGACCATGCTAAACTCGCCCGCCTCATCAGCGCTGCCGAAAATTATCCCGGCCTTTTTAAGGAACAACTGAAAATGGTGCACAAAATGGCCGGGAAAGGGCACACACCTGTACTTGGTGTTACCGGTACAGGAGGGTCAGGTAAATCCTCGCTTGTGGATGAACTCGTTCGCCGATTTCTGAATGATTTTCCAGAAAAAACGATTGCCATCGTTTCGGTTGACCCTTCTAAAAGAAAAACGGGAGGCGCCTTGCTTGGTGACCGGATCAGGATGAACGCCATTGGAAATCCCCGTGTTTATATGCGGTCGCTGGCTACAAGGCAATCGAACCTGGCCTTGTCGGCGCATGTAAACGAAGCTATTCAGATACTCAAAGCTGCAGCGTTTGACCTCATTATCCTCGAAACTTCCGGCATCGGTCAGTCTGACACCGAAATAATTGATCATTCGGACGTCAGTCTTTATGTAATGACTCCGGAGTTTGGCGCTGCCATACAGCTTGAAAAAATCGATATGCTGGATTTTGCCGATATGATTGCAGTAAATAAGTTTGACAAAAGGGGTGCGCAAGATGCCATACGCGATGTAAAAAAACAGTACCAGCGAAACCATCAGTTGTGGGATATGGACATGAAGGAGCTTCCGGTTTACGGAACCATTGCTTCGCAATTCAATGACCCGGGCATGAACAATCTCTATAAGGCGCTGATTGATACGATTGCTGAAAAAACCGGGGTTGATCTTCATTCCGAATTTGAATTATCGGATGAAATGTCGAAAAAAATATACGTTATCCCGCCTGCCCGCGTGCGCTACCTTTCTGAAATTTCCGAAACCATCCGGCACTACGACCAATGGGTTGAAGCACAGTGTGCCATTGCCCAAAAGCTATTTGGCATAAATAAAACCATTGAATCACTTAAAGAATCCGGCATTGAAGATAAAGACCGCCTTATCAAAGAACTTGAAGAACTATATCACACCCTCGCACTTGATTTTGATCTTAGGAACAAAAAGATAATTGAAAACTGGGAAGAAAAGAAAAGGAAATATGCCGGTCCCGTATTTTCATTTGAAGTCAGGGGAAAGGAAATTTCAATTGAAACGCATGCCGAAACGCTTTCTCACCTGAAAATACCCAAAATTGCACTCCCGCGGTATGAAGGGTGGGGCGATATCTTAAAATGGAACCTGCAGGAAAATGTACCCGGAGAATTTCCGTATGCTTCCGGCTTGTTCCCTTTCAAGCGCCAGGGCGAAGACCCCACACGCATGTTTGCCGGTGAGGGGGGCCCTGAAAGAACCAACAGACGTTTTCATTACGTGAGCCTGGGAATGCCCGCAAAAAGGTTGTCAACAGCGTTTGATTCGGTAACCCTTTACGGCAACGACCCCGATTACCGTCCCGATATATACGGTAAGATCGGCAATGCAGGTGTTTCTATATGCTGCCTCGACGACGCAAAAAAATTGTACTCAGGATTTCATCTTACGGATCCGAAAACATCCGTAAGCATGACCATCAACGGCCCTGCACCCATGCTGCTTGGCTTTTTCCTGAATGCAGCTATTGACCAGCAGTGTGAGATATATATCCGTAAAAACGGACTTGAAGGAGAGCTGGAAAAAAAGCTGAAAGAAAAATACGAAGACCGTGGGCTGACCAGGCCGGTGTATCATGGCGAACTGCCCGAAGGAAACGACGGCCTGGGCCTGATGCTGCTGGGTATCACCGGCGACAAAATACTGCCTGCCGGTGTGTATAAAAAAATCAGGCGGGATACCCTGGCCAACGTACGTGGCACCGTACAGGCAGATATTCTGAAAGAAGACCAGGCACAAAATACATGCATCTTTTCGACCGAATTTGCGCTGAAACTGATGGGCGACGTACAGGAATATTTTATTGAGCATAACGTACGGAATTTCTACAGCGTATCAATCAGCGGATACCATATTGCCGAGGCCGGCGCCAACCCCATTACCCAGCTTGCCCTCACCCTGGCCAACGGATTCACCTACGTGGAATACTACCTGAGCAGAGGTATGGCTATTGATAAGTTCGGGCCAAATTTATCTTTCTTTTTCTCCAACGGAGTGGACGCAGAATATGCCGTGATCGGCAGGGTGGCCCGCCGTATCTGGGCAAAAGCCATGAAACTGAAATACGGCGCTTCGGAGCGTGCCCAGATGCTTAAATACCACATTCAGACCTCCGGCAGGTCGCTGCATGCACAGGAAATTGATTTTAACGACATTCGTACCACCCTGCAGGCGTTGTATGCTATTTACGACAACTGTAACTCGCTGCATACCAACGCCTACGACGAGGCCATCACCACTCCAACCGAGGAATCCGTTCGCAGGGCCATGGCCATTCAGCTTATCATTAATAAAGAGCTGGGATTGGCGAAAAATGAAAATCCGAATCAGGGATCGTTCATCATCGAAGAACTGACCGATCTGGTGGAAGAAGCTATTCTGGCTGAATTTGACCGGATTACTGAAAGAGGAGGCGTATTGGGGGCCATGGAAACGATGTACCAGCGCAGCAAAATTCAGGAAGAGAGTCTTTACTACGAAAGTCTGAAGCATTCCGGTGAACTCCCTATCATAGGTGTAAACACCTTCCTGAGTTCAGGGGGATCACCAACCATCATTCCTGAATTGGTGATCCGGGCTACGGAAGATGAAAAAGAAAACCAGACCAGCACTCTTCAATCCGTTCACGAAAGGAATAAAGAGGCCATACGTGAGCAACTTCATAAGACAAAAGAAATCGCTGTTCAAAATAAAAATATATTTGAACAGCTTATGGAAGCGACCAAAGTTTGTTCTATCGGGCAGATTACCGAAGCACTTTTTGAAGTAGGCGGACAGTACAGAAGAAATATGTAATCATGAACGCACTGATAACTATTTAATTAATCCTAATCTTAAAAGCTATGGCAACGATAACGTTAAAAGGAAATGAAATTCATACGCCTGGAAATTTACCCGAATTGAGCAGTCTTGCACCCGGGTTTACATTAACGGCTCAGGATCTTTCATCTGCTTCATTAAGTGATTTTAAAGGACAAAAAGTGATCCTGAATATTTTTCCGAGCCTCGATACAGGCACGTGTGCAGCATCGGTAAGGGCCTTCAACAAAGAAGTAGCCTCGCTGGACAATACAGTGGTCCTGTGCATCTCCAAAGACCTTCCCTTTGCGCATAAACGGTTTTGCGAAACGGAAGGCATTGATAAGGTAGTTACGTTGTCGGATTATAAAAATGATAATTTCGGAGATGCCTGGCAGACCTGCATCATGGATGGCCCGCTCGAAGGACTCCATGCACGCTGCGTGGTAGTCATTGATGAGAACGGGTATGTAAAATATACAGAACAAGTACCTGAAATAACGCAGGAGCCCGATTATCAGGCAGCGCTTGAGGCGGTTTAACCATTCATTTCAAGCAGAAAATCAATTTCATGGTTACTCAATTTTCCGATTGAAACAGTGTGATCATTCTGCCTGAGATGAAGAAACACAAGGTTTTCCAATATTCCCGAAATGTCTTATTGTCATTTTAATCGATGCATGCATGGAAAACAAATGATTTTCAGGCATGATACTTGCGTTGATTTTTAATTACTGAATGAAGGGTTTACTTCAAATATTTATCCTCTTCCCCATCGCCTGCCTGGCGCAAAAACGTTTGGTGCCCGTTGAATACAATCCATCCTCACATTCAGAAACTTATTCCGTAATCCGGAGTGAAAGGTTTACCATATATGCTGAATGCCTTGACGCCCGAAAGGATCTGCTGGTATTTGATATTGAAATAGTTAATGAATCCGGGGGCCTGCAGTCTGTTAGCACGGATCAGTTTTATATCTGCGGATCATCCTCCCCTTTACCGAAAACCGTCAATGAAAACAAGGAGGATCTATATTATAACAAATCCCTGCCCTGCCCGGTGTTTTATGCCCAAAGCGAAATGACCATTGCCAGGTATTATCAACAACGCCTAAGAAAAAAAGAAAACACAAAGACAGTGCTGGCCCTGATCGGTGCCGGTCTGATGCTGTATGATGTAGTGAAGGA
>QIDJ01000014.1 GCA_003228395.1 Flammeovirgaceae bacterium | reverse complement strand
ATATATATTAAAATACGATCAATGGTAACTATGTGGATGAGAATACGGACGTTGGGTGACCATTGCAGTATTGGTATTACTGACTTACTTTTTTTAGATTTTATTATCAGTATATGTACGAAATAATATATTCAATGTGTAATTTGCCCGACTTTTAATCCTTAAAAACAAACTGATATGGAAGAAGTTAATGCGCTGAATCAGGTGGCAGAATTTCACCGTACGTTTAAGCATCCGGTATTGCCTGAACCGGCCATTCCCTCTGAAAAGCGATGCCGCCTTCGGGTGTCGTTGCTTGCTGAGGAGCTGAAAGAGCTTGAGACAGCGATTAAGGACCAGGATATCGTCGAAATTGCCGATGCCCTTTGCGATTTGCAATACGTGCTATCAGGAGCTGTACTTGAATTTGGCCTGGCAGACAAATTCAAGGCGTTGCTCGATGAAGTACAGCGATCCAACATGAGTAAATCATGTAATTCGGAAGAAGAAGCCAGGGCTACTATGGATCGTTACAAACAGCAGCACGACACCGATTGCCATTTTGAAAAATCTGATGACCATTACCTTGTGTATAGAACGGAAGATCACAAAACCATCAAATCAATTAATTACTCACCGGCAGACCTGAAATCGATTCTTTGTATGTAATCCGCTAGCGTATTTTTACTGATGAGCCAGTTATCGCATGGATTCATGGTTCCCCAAAGCAAACAAAAAACAGAAATATTATTGTTTATTTTCCGTTCACTTTTTTCACATACAATTCTATAGCTCCGGTCATCGAAGGGGCATTAGGCAGCGGAGCTTCAATATCGAGGATCAGATTATGCTCGCTTACCGCTTTAGCTGTTGTGGGTCCGAATGCGGCAATGCGTGTATTGTTTTGCCTGAAATCAGGAAAGTTTACAAAAAGCGAATTTATTCCTGAAGGGCTGAAAAACGCTATGATGTCATATTTGATATCCGCCAGATCAGATAGATCACTTGCAATTGTGCGATACAATGTTGCCTCTGTATAATCGAACTTATTTTCTCTCAAAAATTTCGGAATGTCATCCTTCCTGATATTTGAGCAGGGAAACAGATATTTTTCATTCCTGTGCTTTTTCAACACTTCAATAAGTTCTGACGCAGTGCGCAGGCCGGTAAATATTTTTCGTTTACGTATTACGATATACTTCTGCAGGTAATTAGCTGTTTGCTCAGAAATGCAAAAGTATTTCATGTCCGTAGGTACTTCAATTTTCAGATCCTTGCAAACATTGAAATAGTGGTCCACGGCATTTCTGCTTGTGAAAATAACTGCCGTGTGATCAAGAATGCTGATCTTTTGTTTACGAAACTCCTTAGCCGGAACCGGTTCAATCTGTATAAAAGGATGAAAGTCAATTTTCAGATTGTACTTATTTGCCAGTGCGTAATAAGGTGATTTTTCGTCTTTTGGTTTAGGCTGTGAAACAAGAATACTTTTAACCGTTTTCAACCTGTCCTTAACTTCAGTCTCCATTTTTCTTCCTACCTTTTCTTCAACTCTCAACTCTACCCCAGTGCCATTTTGTATAGCACAAGAAAGGGAATTATTTCTGTGGCGCAAAGGTATGAAAATAAATGGAAATTTTTATAATCAGAATAATTCATTAATTTAAAAAAGAGGATGAACAGCCTGATAATTAGTAAAAACACCACCATATTTATTAAAAAAGAATAAACATGGAGATGTGGCTGACGGAATGAGAGATAGGATAAAACAAGAATAATAAATACCAGCAAAAAGACCCAAATGGAATATCGTAAGGAATTATTGAATTGAACAAATCTGAATTCACCCAAATGGTATAAACGGTTAAATGCAGAAATAAGAAAGTATTTTCCGATCAGAAGCAGGAATACAACAAGTGAGATTTCAAGCCAGTCGATGTAATAGGATGAAGGGGCTCCACGAAGAAAATTCATTTCTATATGTTGTGGAGCTAAAACTTTTAAAGAGCTGATAAAAAAACCGATGAGTAGTGCATCCAGGCCTAAAAACGGAAAGTTATTGCGGTTAAACGGACGAGCAGTAATCAGGGCTTCCTCCCTGTTCTGAAAATTCAGCGAATACGATATTGCACTGTACTCATTACTTTCTTTTGGGAAACGGTTGATCAGTATGGCAATGATTGTTAGCAGGATGAGGGAAGAAATGGTGAAAAATTCAGTGAAATCACTTTCATGTCTGCGGCCCAGATCCCGGACAAGCGAATCATCGGCTGTATTTAAGGTAGGGGTTGTCAGGGTGGTTGATAACCGGTTTCCGTAGATCCAATTCTGATTGTATAATGTGAATGTGTAAATCTGAAGCGTTGAAATTCCGGACAGGCTGTCAAGATCCATGATAATCATATCGTTAAAAACCGTGACCCCTTTCTTATTTATAAGCAGCGTATTGGTTCCTTTGGATTGAATAGCAAGCTGGTGTCCCGTTAATTCGCTGGCCTTAAGATTCCACGAAACGGATTTGCTTCTTTCATATACGGTCATCTTCCTGAAAGATCCGGCTTTGAAGTCAAAAACTTCCCACCTGTCCGACAGGTCAGTTTTAAGGGTGTCCTGGCTGCGTTCAGCATTACCGGGTAAGGGTAATCGCACAACAAACAATATGATAAAAATGAACCGAAACACATTGCTAAAATATAGAATTTCTGATCTACCGTCACCAGTCACCGGGAAGTTTACAGGCTGTGAAGCCTGGGGCATAAAGCATTAGTGAATTCGTGGCTAAAACAAATGTCATTGCGATCTCTCTAAAAAGCAGGAGAGAAATCTTTGCCGAAGTGAAAGTGGGTAATGACGCTGTAAGCCACACATTAACTTACAGGGGCATGCGTAATGTGCATTTTCCAGAAGTTGATTTCTTTTATGGTGGCCTCAGAAAGTGGCGATATATCCGAAATGTATTTTTGAAAAACGAAAGTCAAGCGGCTGTTCCCGGGTTTGCCCCAGCGCATATGCCAGCGTAAACATGCCGTTTCCGGATTCAATATTCATACCCATACCCATTCCAAACGGCGTATCGTTAAGTTGAGAATCCTGCAAATTGTAATAAACATAGGATTGATCATAAAATGCAAAGAGGCTGGAGATGGAGTTAAAATACATTCTGAATTCGAGGGTTCCTATCAGATATCTCGAGGCATAGAAGAAATTATCATTAAACCCACGGATCGAATTCAGTCCGCCTAACCGGTACAGGTCATTCAGAAACAACCGGTCGTTTATCATCAGCCCTCCGCTGATTTTCGAAAAAACAAAATACGCATTCTTAACCTGGAACAATCCTGAAACAGCAGCTTCAGTGGTAAACTGGATGGATTCGAGATCAACACCGTCATACACCGTATCATCAAATTCCGCGTTTTTCAGAATTGTTTTTTTCCCGAACGCAGCCTGAATATCCACGTTCCAGTACGTGGAAGGTGGCTGCTGCAACACAGCCGATAAATTTGTAAACTGCAGTCCGACAGAATTTATATTGAAATCTGCCAGATCGGACGGAAAGACGGTGCTGTCAGAGGACAATGTACCTATCATGCGTGAAGACTCCCATTTGGAGAAAAATGAGAACGTACCCCTTCCCGGAGTCAGGAAATCAAAACCGAGCCTGGCTTTTCGGTTTATAAACAAGGTGTCCTGCTTGTAAAGAAAGAAATCAGCCAACAGGCCTGCGGGGCTTGCAAACAGATTGGGATGCAGGTAACTTATCAACACCGACTGTGTGGCAACCTGTATTTTATCCCAATGAAATTCAAACGATTTTCCGCTGCGAAACAAATGATTCAATGCAATATCCGCTTTGCCTGTAACAAGCACCTTTCCGCCCGCCTTTTCATTGGGTAAAATCCCAATTACTGCATCAAACCGGTTTGACTTTTCGGAGTTTAACATAAGGTGCGCACTGCATTCTTCATTCTGGAAGGTAATAAAAGGCAATTCAATCATTTTCAGATAATGCAGCCTTTCAAGTTTTTCAGGTATTTGGTCCAGCAATCGCTGGTCAAACGGGTGGCCGGGTAATATTTTCAGATATGCGCCCAAAAAACGGGTTTTTATGTTCAGATTTCCTTGTATATGCAGGGAATCGAAGGTGATAAATGGCCCGGGATCGTAATGCAGTAGTGCGGACAGGCCTGTATCATCCACGCGCACCGAATCAAGCTGTACACGTGCAAACGGGTAGCCATGATTTTCGGAGTAGGTAATGATCGCTGTTAATAATTGCAGGATTTCGGCTTTATTATATCCCTTTTTTGTGAAACGCGCGGGTTTGTTTTTGAGCCTGTTACTCAGTTCATCAGGCAGTCCGGCAAACGAAAGACTAACCCATTCATAATACGGCCCTACAAAAATCTGAATGTTGAGTATGCCTTCCGGATCATAGTTGACTGAGTCCACATTAGCCAGCA
>QIDJ01000138.1 GCA_003228395.1 Flammeovirgaceae bacterium | reverse complement strand
AAGAAGTATCAGGGTATCAGTTTTATACATGCCTTTGTGCCTCCTTTTGGTGACATCCCTTCAGGCCATTTCGATACGGTTGTCAGCTTTCAGGTAATTGAACACATAAAAAACGACCGTTTGTTTCTTGAAGAAATATATCGTGTGCTTCGGCCTGGCGGAATTGCATTACTGACAACGCCAAATAGAAAAAAATCACTAACCAGAAATCCGTGGCATATTCGTGAATACACTGCTTCGGAACTGCAGCAGCTTGCTGCCGGGGTATTTAACCGTGTGGAAATAAAAGGGATTGCCGGAAATGACAAGGTTATGGAATACTATCAAAAAAATAAGGAAAATGTGGGCCGGATTACCCGGTTTGATATTCTAAATCTGCAATACCGGCTGCCGGCATTTTTGCTGCGCATACCTTACGATATTGTAAACAGGTTAAACCGCAAAAAACTCGAAAAAGACACAAATATGCTGGTGGCTTCTATTACGCACGAAGATTACCTGTTAACCAACGATGCAGAAGCGGGCCTGGATCTGTTTGCCATCTTAAGAAAATCCTGACCGGATTATTTCAAACTTTATCAGTGCATCCCCAATAATCCAATTCTCCTTTCAAACGAGCTATTCTTTTTGCTTCAAATTTCGCTTGTTTTCTGTTTCCATAGTTTACAGTCAG
Organism: Flammeovirgaceae bacterium; assembly: GCA_003228395.1. Taxonomy (GTDB): domain Bacteria; phylum Bacteroidota; class Bacteroidia; order Cytophagales; family Cyclobacteriaceae; genus SZUA-230. Next base: position 3,781 of record QIDJ01000138.1, on the reverse strand, counting down.
ATAAATAAGCGGGCTGTGCATGTTGGCATAAAATCGTTTTACAACAGAGGATAATTTATAAAAATTCCGTCTTGCTTTTGTTTTACCTTCCTGAAGTTCGTAAGGTGTCATATGTGTCGGCTTGAAAACCACCGTATTATGATCATAATACTTCCAGTCATCTGTGAGCAGGCGGCCGGCATTTTCCAAATCCTGATACGTTTTTGTGCCCGGATAGGGGGTTAATACATTGAATGAAACGGAACTGATCTTGTTCTTTATTAAAAAGCTAACGGTATCATCAAAAACGGATTTGGTATCGTTGTCAAAACCAAAAATCATGGATGCATGTATCAGGATACCCATCTTCCTGATTTTTTTCAGCGCGGTTTCGAGGTCCTCAATATCTTTTATCGTTTTACGCATTGTTTTCAATTGTTCCTCTGACACGCTTTCAAGGCCAAAAAAGAGTGATTTGCAGCCACTTTCGGCAGCCAGACGCATAAGTTCCTGATCTTTCACCAGCGATATGGACGCCTGCCCGACCCAGCGGATGTGCAGTGGTTTTATTGCACGGAACAGTTCCTTGGCATAAGCAGGATGTCCGATGATATTGTCGTCAAGAAACATAAAGTTTTTTGCACCCGATTCTTCGATATCACGCACCACGTTTTCGATGGAAATATGCCTGATTTTTTTCCCGTACAGGTTGGTTACACAACAGAAGTCGCAGTTGTAGGGGCAACCCCGGGTAGTCATTACGGGTACGAGATTGAAAAAGCCTTTTTTGATTATATTTTTGAAATTTTTAGGAACATACTTAGTTAGATCCGGTGTTGGCTCATGGTATTTTTCTTTGAGCGTATTATGCTGAAAATCATTGAGCAGCTTTTCCCATACACCTTCCGCCTCGCCAATCACCACACTGTCAGCATATTGAAGGGCTTCGTCAGGCAAAATCGTAGGATGCACCCCTCCGAGTACCACCGTTTTACCCCTTTTTTTAAATTCCTGTGCCAGTTGGTATGCACGCGGTGCGTTTGCTGTCATAAAACTCAACCCAACCAAATCGCATTCTTCATCCGGATTTACAGCTTCCGCTTCTTCTTCAACTATCTTTAACTCATGCTCTTGCGGTGTCAACCCTTCAAGTATATAAAGCGCTAGCTGGGGCATCATAAGACCTTTGTTAGTCCTTTTCTCCGAATCAATGGTGGGTGATATCAGCAATATTTTCATAAATTTGAATAGAAACCATCAAAGATAACTGTCTGTTCATTCTTAAAACATGATTTTTGTTAGTTGTGAATGATATTATAGAAATTGATTCAATTTCTGTGTGGTACAAACTATAATATGTATTGAGACCGGCATTTTACAGTTCATAAATCTAATGCCCGATCTGCGGAAGAAAGATTTTGAACTCATGGTTTCCATCACTAAATTCAGCTCTTAATTTTAAACCCAGGATAATGAAAAAGACCCTTATACTAAATGTTTTTGCTGGTATTGTTCTGGCTACTACAATAGCCAGTGCCCAGAATATAGATTCGATCTTCGTACGTAATAACTATGATAAGCACGAGTATCAGATTCCGATGCGGGACGGCATTATGTTGTACACCATTGTTTATACCCCAAAGGACCAAAGCCGCACCTATCCCATTATGATGAAACGTACCTGCTACAGCATTTCCACGTTTTATCAGAAGGAGATCGAAAAAGAATTTTTCACTTATTATCTTAAGGGCGAGGGCAATATGTCGCTTCCGGAAGCGTATATGTTTGATACTGGTCTGAAGAATGATCCAGATACACAGCACATGGTTTCCGTACATTGACCGGAACCCGCAAAAATATGTGGACAACATTTTTAAAGCCCGCGAGGAGGATTTATAAAAGCCACCATTCGTGTTTACGGCTCCTCAGTGGTTGAAGTGGGTGGCGATATTGTCATGCAGGGACAAATAGATACAAAATAGGCGTAACCGGGGTTTTTCTTAATTATCGGTCAATACTTTTGGCTCCAGAAACGTTTTTAAAGATGCAAGCACGTACATGCCACCTTTACGTTTTTCCACGAGCGCTTTTTCCACACCCCACCAACCGTTGAGCATATCGAAATTCATAAATGCGTTGAGAACAGTTTCAGGAGTTGTATCAATTAGAATGGTGGCTACTGTTTTTCTCATCTTTTTATACGGATGGTTTCTTTAATGTAAGAAGTTAAATGGTGATAAACTGGTATCTTTTAAGATTGCAATATAAAATTTAATACAGCAAAACCCCATAACTGTCACTATTGCAGCCACGAATTGCTTCTCTTAATGAATTGCGAAATACCCGTATGATGCCGATATTAAATGTCTCCGGGACATTGCAGGTATCATCAGGTCCGCCAAAAATATGATTTTTGTCAGTAATCAGTGGTTTCTTACCATCTATTGACCAACAATTCTTACATTTCGCAATTTCGATACAGTTTGAAACCCAGGTAAATCAATTAATAGCCTCCTCGTCTTACTAAATATGACTCTTAACGTGAAAATATTGCTAACAATTCTGCTCGGGATTGTCGTATTTGTTCAAGACCTGTATCTTCCATTAGGGGTTGCCGGAGGAGTGCCTTATGTGGCATTCGTACTAATGGGATTATGGTATGAAGATCCTAAAACCGGACTTTATCTGGGTTTAACCGGTACCTTGCTTACGCTGTTGGGGCTGTATGTTTCGCCGGCAGGTGGTGAGCACTGGAAAGTGCTTTTAAACCGGTCGTATGCAATTTTTGCTATCTGGATAGTAGCTGTCGGGGTTTTCAAGCAGAAGAAAATACTACAGAAATTGCAAGTATATGCCGGAAAACTGAAGTCATATAATCAGGAACTGGAGCAACAGGTAACCGAGCGCACAAGTGAACTCGAAACAGCACTGGAGCATCAAAAAGAGCTGAACGAGATGAAATTCCGTTTTGTTTCGGTAGCCTCGCATGAATTTCGCACACCGCTGAGTTCCATACTCTCGTCCATTTCCATTTTGGGAAAATACTCTGAAACGGATTTACAGGAGAAGAAGCAAAAACATATTGACCGGATCAAATCGTCGGTTAAAAACCTTACCCACATTCTTGATGATTTCCTTTCGCTTGAAAAAATAGAGCATGGTAAATCAGGCCTTAAGCTAGAATCGTTTGACCTTCCTGCGCTGTGTGGTGAAGTAGCGGAGGAGGTGTTTTTTATTAAAAAACCCCGTCAGAAAATCAATTACCGGCATACGGGAAAAAACATAGTGAGCAAGCTTGACAGGGAGGCGCTCCACAATGTACTTATCAACCTGCTTTCGAATGCAGTCAAGTTCTCGGATGATAATAAACCCATTGATCTAATGTCAGCGGTGCATAACGGGCAGATAACCATTATAGTCAATGATGAAGGAATAGGTATTTCTGAAAATGAATTGAAGCACGTATTTGATATGTTTTTCAGGGCAAGAAATACCGAGCACATCCAGGGTACCGGACTGGGGCTGAATATTGTAAAGCGCCATGTGGAAACGATGGGAGGAACGATCAGCGTTATAAGTGAATTAGGTAAGGGTAGTGCTTTCACCGTACATTTCACTCCACTTAGTGACTGAAAAAAGAGGCATGCGAGGCCTCTGCCAAAGGGAAATTCATCAAAATTATTTTTATGTCATGAAACTCAACTGCCTGAAGAATCTTTGGCTTAAAAAATGGTAAAACCAGACTTAATATTGTAAACAGCACGAGCGCCGGTCATTGTTGATTTTTTTTAATTGGAATATT
>QIDJ01000148.1 GCA_003228395.1 Flammeovirgaceae bacterium | reverse complement strand
ACCGAAAGCGTAATGCTTAATAAACGCCCTCTTGATGTACCTACCGGTTATTTTGAATTTCACCCTGCAAATCAGCGCTCCGCCTTCCCGTTATCACATGTAACCGGTGAACCAAGCTTGTTACTCAGTTTTTTTGCCACATCTTGGCTAATGTTTATGGATATATTTGCCATATCAAGCTGAATTTTTTTTGTTGCAGACGCGGCGCCTTCAAAAAAATTTATTGCATCATTCATGAACGGCATATTGAATTTTGTTCGCTCTCCCAGCCCGCGGCCAGCATTTAAAACCATTTTCATGCCGCCAATATAAAAATCCTGCACGTCTTCTATCAGGGCAAGTATCGTCGGGGTGGAATTGTCGACCTGTTCAATATAGGAATCTATCAACTTCATATAAAATGGCGCCATGAAACCCGACTTATCGTCTATATTACTTACCGTGGGTCAACTTTTTTCATCAAAAAAACGGTATTTATATAGAACTATTATCTTTTCCTTATCCTAATCAACTTTCAGAAACATGAGTATCATCGCACCAGGCGGGGTACGAGTCAACAATTTTTTTATACTATTTTAGTTCACAGTTAATTTCTATTTATTTCAACTATTTTCGTGCTATTATTAGGCCAAGGAGACAGGGGATCGGGTAGATTGAACCCCACGTCTGGAAATGAAGTTAAGGAATACCTTGGTTTATTTACCTTATATAGGAGGGCGATCATGGCCAAAAGAAAAGTATCTGGAAAGTTTACCGTAAAAAATCTTTTCACGCGTGCTCTTGAAACACAACTGGCCGTTTTTAATACAGGAGTGGAATTCTGGAACAAGGTTATTAAGGACTCATCAAAACTAGGCGATGCGCTCGGAGAAGGACTGAATGATTACAAAGAAGATTCTGATAACGCAAAAAAAGCATTGCGTAAAATAGTTAATTCGGGCAAGCATTTTTTAAGTAACATGTCCCAAATACCCACCCATGTAAAAAACAGTTTTACCATGGAAATGGAAAAAGTAAGGAAAACAAATAAAAGCAGTGCAACTTCAAAAAACCGGACCAGGCGAAAACGTCAAACCAGGCGAACGGCCAAGGCGTAATAACGCTGACAAACAGCCGGTATCCGCGTTCACGGGCAGGTTACGGCGGGAATTTGAACATTCTGAAATAAATCTGCCGGCAGTAGTGGCAAATGCGCATGAATGCGTTTGTGATAGCGCCGATTCCCATCCTTGCCGGCCAAGTTGTCCCGTCAATGCAGATGTATGTTCAATTATGCATCAGCTTAAGAAAGCCGGATTATTGGCAAATACTTCCTTTAATAAACTCGGTTTCAAAAGTTCCGATGAACTTTTGCGGGCCGTTGATCAAAATGCGCAATCGCTCGATCCAAATTTTATGGAACAGCTAGACCTTTTGCTATACGCGGCGCATAAAATAATCAAGCGGGCAAATCCCATTTACGTTGCAACTTCATCCGTATGTCCCTCGGAGCTTTTATGCGAGAGCGGGTGCAAAGTAAATATATTAAAAGGGAAGGAGCATGTAAACATCGGTCGGGCTGTGTCGTTCATCGCGGGCTGGATGGTAAATAACAACAAGCGAATGGTTGCCTACAGATGGTATGAAGATGATGAAGTCTTGGCAGAAAAAAACAGCAGTATCGCTGTAATAGGTAGCGGCCCTTCAGGCCTTACGGCCGCATATCTTCTTGCGCAAAAAGGCTTTAATGTAACTGTTTATGATTCACATTCGGAGGCGGGCGGTATCTTGATGAATGATATACCCATGTTTCGTTTACCGAAAAAAAGAATAAAATTTACAATTGATAGATTGAAAAATATGGGAATCAACTTTATCACCGATACAACAGTCCGGAATATTGCTAAAGATATTGAAAGTGGTAAGTGGAACGTTGAGGGTACGCTTTTCGATGCATACATACTGTCTATAGGAAAGACAACGCCATGCCTGCCGGGGAACAGGACTGGTTTTGAAAATATTTTTTTTGACACGGAATTCCTGAAAGAAACCGGCCATTTTGTGAACAATCATTTGCGTATGCCTTCCCTCGTAGAAAATATTATTGGCATGGTATCGGGCAGAAATGCGGTTGTTATTGGAGGCGGTAATTCCGCGCTGGATGTAGCGAGAACGCTTCATCGGCTTGGCGCCGGCAAAGTGTTTGTAGTAACAAACGATGTCATAAAAAAAGAAACCAAATACGATAAGCCGCCTACCATGTTGGAAAGAGAAGCTGAAGCCGCACGGAAGGAAGGCGTAACCATTGTATATGGAGCAGTTTTCATAGAACTTTGCCGCTCAAAAGGAAATAAGGATATGGTGTCGGGCGTGAAATACCGGAAAGATGGAAAAACAACGCAAATATCGGCGGCTCTGGTTGTTTATGCTATCGGCAGAAAGATGGGGGAATTACATAATCTCGGAGCGAACACAAACGATTACAATCAGATTATCAATCACAGGGAGTTGAAAGGCGCGCCGTTTGCCGCCGGAGACTGCACTACAAAATTCGTAAATGAGAAAGAGCCATACAAAATCGATTTCGACCATCCCCACCATTACCATAATGTAATTTCCGCCGTATCAAGCGGGAGGGAGGTTGCGCTGGATTTAGAGAAAGCGATTGCAGAAGGTAAACAACCGGCTGGTATTCTTTAACAACTTAACAGCATCCCGTGATGAAACCCTAGTCTTGGATCGGCAATCCGCGATAGATTCGGAAAATACTCCTGAAGATCAGGCATGGGAATGCGTAGCCTCAAATTCAGTGATGGGTAATCGTATACGGTTATATGGTTTAATCCCCTGTTGGCGGTAAACAGGAGCGATTGATCCTTCGATAGCTGGCACGCGTGGACAGAATCCATGAGGGTAAATCTGCTTATTCTCAGCGCGCCGAATATGTGCCTTGTACTTGTAAAAAGGCCTCCCCTTGCCAGGATGTCATAAGCCTGGGTGCAGATTTGTCGTTTGTTTTTAAGGTTAGTTTGCAGGTCCGGTTTCTCGTCTATAATTCGGAAATTTGAAAAATTATCAAGATCGATTAAAACAACGGTTTGACTGGCGCCCGTGCAGAAAATCAATTCACGATCGGAAATAGTAACATCGGAGTTTATGTGTGCGGGTATCTCGCGGCCGCCCGACCAGTGGCGTACGACTTGCTTGTTTTTCGGATCAATCTCAAAAGCATATTCTTTCAGAAAAGCCATCGCCCATTCATGGTAATCAACGTGATCTTGCGGCAGAACGCGAAAGGAAAGGGCATAAAAGAGATCTTTTTTATTATGAGTAGTAACGTGCCAGCATGTTGTCGGTAGCTCCATTCTGGTAGCCTTGCAGGTTTCAACATCCCAGATGCCAACTTCTTTTGCGGCGCCGCGCCTCCCGTATTTGGGATTATCCATGGAACCGTAACAGATATATTTTCCTGATTGCGTCGCTTTCATCCCATGGGCCAATTTTACGCCATGCGGGCCCAATCGTTCTCCTTTTTCAAGATTGTTAATATCGAACCTGTAAAAATAATCGCTGATTGGCGTAATGAATTCGCGCTCATTGATCCATACAAGGTGCGTACTGCCGCGGAGGCACGTATCATTCTCTTCAAAGCGCAATGTGGAAATCTTTCCAATTTCCTCCAATGTTTCCGGATCGTAGAAAAGCAGGTGTTGACCGGTGTTTCCCAGAAAGCCGCAGGTTCCCTGAGGATTTATATTTACGGCATGGCCTCCCGAAGTGCCATCGTAGAATTTAATTTTATAAGCATAGGAATTGTCTTTGGGGTCGAATAGGAAAACACATACGCCGGCAATCCCTTCCAGTCCGTTGATACCGTTGCCATCCAGAGCTATGTGGAAAGCATATGGATATTTTTTCATGGGAAATATATACTACACGAATTGCTTTTGTTGTCAAAAGTGACGGACGCCATAGCCCAAATGCGATGTCATTCAACGTCGGGATTATGATTACTGGAAGATTTTGAAAATCATACTTTTAAATACCAATTCCCTATGTATAATGTAGCAAATGATTTATCTGGTCCGTTGCCAACAATTAAACTTGGGACACTGAATTGCGCAAGAAACTGGTTCTTGTAAACCCTGTTAATAAACGTCGTCGGGGTTTGACCGTCAATCCGAGTAGCCGATTTCCACCATTGTGTCTTGGGATAGTCGCGGCCTTGACTCCCGATAACTGGGATGTCGAAATTATCGATGAAAACTTCGACCATTTCAAATTTAAAGACGCCGATTTGGTAGGTTTTACCGCATTCACTTCCTCCATTACGCGCGCCTATGAAATTGCCGCCATCTATCGCAAAAAAGGGGTAAAAACAGTGATTGGCGGTATTCATGCATCCATGATGCCGGATGAAGCATCGCAGTATTGCGATAGCGTTGTTGTTGGCGAAGCGGAGGCGACATGGGCAAAGCTAATAGACGACTTCG